>JAIRMC010000117.1 GCA_031258965.1 Azoarcus sp.
TCAATTCCGGCGCGGATTCCTACATGGCCGACTTCGAGGATTCCAACAGTCCGAAGTGGGAAAACCAGATCCAGGGCCAGATCAATCTCTACAAAGCCATTCGCCGCACGCTCGATTTCTGTAACGAAGCGGGCAAGCAATACCGCCTGGACGAGCAGACCGCCACCCTGCAAATCCGCGCGCGCGGCTGGCATCTGGACGAAAAACATGTGCGGATCGACGGCGAGCGCGTCTCCGGCGGCATTTTCGACTTTGCCCTCGCCTTTTTCCACAACGCGCGGGAGCAGATCGCGCGCGGGGCAGGGCCGTTCTACTACCTGCCCAAGCTCGAAAGCCATCTCGAAGCGCGCCTGTGGAACGACATCTTCAACATGGCACAGGATCACATCGGCCTGCCGCGCGGCACGATCAAGGCCACCGTCCTGATCGAAACCATCCTAGCCACTTTCGAGATGGAAGAAATCCTCTTCGAGCTGCGCGAGCATTCCGCCGGGCTGAACGCCGGGCGCTGGGACTACATCTTTTCCTGCATCAAGAAGTTCCGCAAGAACAATGGCTTCTGTCTTGCAAACCGGAGCGCGATCACGATGGAAGTTCCCTTCATGCGCGCCTACGCCCTCGCACTGGTGCAGGCCTGCCATAAGCGCGGCGCACCCGCCATCGGCGGCATGAGCGCCTTGATTCCCATCAAGAACGATCCCGTCGCCAACGAAAGGGCATTGGAAGGCGTTCGCCGCGACAAACGTCGCGACGCGGACGACGGCTTCGACGGCGGCTGGGTTGCCCATCCGGGGCTGGTCGACATCGCCCGCGAAGAATTCGCCAGGGTACTGGGCGACAGACCCAACCAATGGGAAAAACAGGTTTCCGGCACATTCGGCCCCAAGGACTGGCTCGACTTCCGCCCCTCGCAGCCCATTACCGAAGCGGGATTGCGCAACAACATCAACGTTGGCATCCACTACCTTGGCTCATGGCTCGCCGGTAACGGCTGCGTGCCCATCCACAACCTGATGGAAGATGCCGCTACCGCCGAAATCTCGCGTTCGCAAGTCTGGCAATGGGTCATCTCCCCCAAGGGCGTGCTGGACGATGGCCGCAAGATCGCGCCGGACATGGTGCGCGCCATGATCGACGAGGAACTCGAAGCCGTCAAAGTCACCGTCACTGCCCAAGGCGAGGATGTCGGCACTTACGAACAGGCTGCGAAAATCTTCGCCGACATGTCGCTCACGCCGGACTACCCGGAATTCCTCACTCTGCCCTTGTACGAAGCAATGGCGTAGAAAGGAAAGTCTACCCTGGACAATCCCAATCCATTGTTTCAGATTACCTCCGGTCGTAACCGTCCCGCGCTGCTGCTGCTGCAATCAGCAGCCTGTCGGCCCTATCTGCGCTTTCGGCAGGTGTTCTTGAATTAAAAACAGGATTGTTCAGGGCGGACGATATAATCGCCAGACTTGTTCCCGCCACTGCCCGGATAGCCTAGCATGACGGCAGATGCCAGAAATGTCATGCGCGGCAGTCTCTCCCCGATGTGCGGGAAGAAAAAACGCTGTATGATAGAGCCATTCTTCCGGCGGTATGCTGATGCAAACCACTCTTGATAAAAACCATTCCAAGCCATATATTTGCTTCAAGCATATTTGTTCCTGGTATAGGAACGCGCGTCCGCACGCGTTGCCGCAAAGCGTCATACCCGCCGTTCTTGCCGTCTGTTTCGCCTTCGGCTCGCCCGGGTTTTGCTGGTGGTTGGCCGCGCTGGCCGTCCTTGGCGTCGCCTGCGCGCATCTCGCGACCAATCTTTTCGACGATTATTTCGATTACCGCCTTTGCGGGGCGGACTACCGCGACACGCTCCGGCATGAAGGCTTTCGCGCCCGCATCGGCAAATGCCTGTATCTGACTTCCGGCGAAGCCACGCCTAGGCAATTGCTCTTTGTCGCGCTGCTGTTTGCCGCTGCCGCCTTCGCTATCGGAGTGCTTGTGTTTTATTATCGCGATAAAACCATTCTCCATATCGCCGCCATTACCGCACTACTGGCGCTCTCGTATTCCGGCCCGCCCCTGCGGCTCAGCTATCATGGCCTCGGCGAATTGACGATCGGCGTTATTTTCGGCCCGCTGAACATGCTTGGCACTTATTATGCCGCCTGCGGCGAAATAAGCCAGCCGCTCATTCTTGTTTCCGTGCCCATCGGTTTGTTGGTGCTGAACATCGTTTATGTACACTCCATCCTTGATTTCATCCCCGACAAGAAAATCGGCAAGCAGACGCTCGCCGTCCTGCTGGGCCGCAAAACCGCCATGCTCGGAGTGCTTTTCCTCGTGCTTTTCCTGCCCTACGGTCTTATCGCCTGGGGCATTCTCGCAGCCCGTCTGCCGCCCGCTTGGTGGCTGTTGCTGCTCACCTTGCCCATGGCCGCCGCCCTTTTTCGCATGATGTTGGTCTATACCCGCCAACCTGACCGCAAATTCGCGCCCAGGCTCTGGATGGGGCCGATGGACAGTTGGCGGCAAATCGAAGCCATCGGCATTGACTGGTTCATGATCCGCTGGCTGCTGGCGAGAAATCTGCTCGCCACGCTTTGTCTCATTGGTATGGCGCTGGCCTTCGCTGCCTAGCCGCGCGCCCATGAAGCCTTTTCTTTATTTGCCGCTCTGGTTTCTCAAGACGCGAATTTTCGGCAAGAAGATTCCCTTGCAATCAGTCGTGTTCATTTCCAACAAATGCAATCTCAAATGCCGCCATTGCAGCATTTACGCCAAGAAGGATCCTATCGTCAAAACCCGCGACGAAGTCCGCGCCGATCTCGAATACTGTTACCAGCTTGGTTCGCGTTTCGTCGATATCGAGGGCGGGGAGCCGACCTTGTGGCGGGATGGCGAGCACGATCTCAATAGCCTTGTCCGCCTTGCGCGCGAGACCGGTTTTTATTCCGTGACGGTCACGACCAACGCCGCCAGGCCTTTCTCCGGCTTGGCGGCGGATTCCATTTGGGTGAGCATGGATGGCGTCGGGTCGGCGCACGACGCCATTCGCGGCGAGGGCGCTTTCGCCCGTCTTGTCCAGCACATCGAGGGGTGCAGCCATTCCAGGGTGAGTGTCAACATGGTGGTCAACGCGCTCAACCACACCGGCGTGGAAGAGGCCATCCAGTTTGTCGCCGATCATCCGCGCATCGAGTCCATCGCCATCAATTTGCACACGCCGTTTCCGGGCACGGAGGAACTCGAACTCGACGGCGATACCCGCCGCGCCGTAATCGACAAAGTGATCGACCGCAAGAAAAAAGGCTACCCGATCATGAATTCGGTTGCTGGTCTGAAGCTCATGCGGCAGCGGGATTTTCGCAAATATTGCTGGATGACGAACTTCGTCATGCCCGATGGACGGCGGCTACCGGAATGCAACGGCAAGACGGCGGGGCTGTGCGAGCGTTGCGGGTTTTGCATGGCGGGCGAGATGGCGGCGGTGATGACGCTGAAGCCGGAGACTTTGGTGGCGGGGCTGAAGTTGCGGGTGACGGGGTAGCGCCCCGGATGTATTTCCAGCGGCGCGGCGACACGACCATCGCCCTGCTGTGCGGCGGCAACAAGGCATCGCAGGCGTAAGACATCAAGGCCGCGCTGCGCGCGCGGGTCGGGAAATCAGCGATGCTCTCCCGACCCGCGTCGCGGCGCGCGGCCTTCCGTGTAGGCATGGCGCGCAAA
This sequence comes from Azoarcus sp., assembly GCA_031258965.1. Lineage (GTDB taxonomy): Bacteria > Pseudomonadota > Gammaproteobacteria > Burkholderiales > Rhodocyclaceae > WRNU01. Next base: position 3,715 of record JAIRMC010000117.1, read on the forward strand.
AGCCATTCCAGCCAGCGCGCGGGCGATCTTGTCGTTGACAGAACCTTTCGGCATGATCCCTCTGGCATCGGCTTCACCGGCGGGCACGCCGGTCATCACGGACATCGCCTCATCGACGGTACGTACCGGGTAGATGTGGAAACGCCCGGCGCGCGCCGCCTCGACGACATCTTCGCGTAACATCAGGTGGCGCACGCTGGCGGCGGGAATGACGACGCCGTGGCTGCCATCAAGGCCGCGCGCGGCGCAAAGGTCGAAGAAGCCTTCAATCTTCTCATTGACGCCGCCGATCACCTGTACTTCGCCGAACTGGTTAACCGAGCCGGTAATCGCCAGCCGCTGCTCAATGGGCAGGCGCGTCAGCGCGGAAAGCAGGGCACACAATTCGGCGAGCGAGGCGGAATCGCCCTCGACCGGCGCATAGGATTGCTCGAAGACCAGGCTTGCCGACAACGACAAAGGCTGCTGGCGGGCATAGCGTGCGGCGAGAAAGGCGGAAAGAATCATCACGCCCTTGGAATGGATTGCGCCGCCGAGATCGGATTCGCGCTCGATGTCAACCACATCGCCATCGCCCAGGCGCACAGTAGCGGAAATGCGTGTTGGATAACCAAAACGCTCGCCCGCGAGTTCGACTACCACCAGGCCGTTGATCTGTCCGGCGCGTGTGCCGCTGGTAGCGATCAAGGTAGTACCGTCGAGCATGCCTTCGCGCACCAGCAAAGGGTAGCGGTCGGTACGGCGCGCGCGCGCGGCCAGCGCGGCCTCGATATCGGCGCGGCTGATGCATTCAAGATTTTCCTGGCGCGCGTGATGATCGGCTTCCCGCATCAGATCGGAAAGGCGGCGGGTATGCAAGGTGAGACGTTCGGTATCTTCCGCGATGCGCGCGCCTTCCTCCACCATGCGCCCGACTGCCGCGCGGTCGAGTGGCAAAAGACCCGCCGTGCGCGCGAGCATCGCCAGCAGGCGCGTGTATTCACGCTCATTTTCCAGCGTGCGCGGCAAATCGTCGTCGAAATCGGCGGCAACTTTGAACAACTCGCTGAATTCGGGGTCGTTCTCCATCAAAGTGTAATAAATCTCGCGGTCGCCGATCATCACCACCTTGAGCGAACAAGGCACCGGCTGCGGCTCCAGCGTCAGCGCTCCGCTCCAGCTCTGCGCTTCGGCGGGCGGCTCGATGCGAATCTCGCCGCTGCGCAGCGTGCGCTTCAGTCCTTCCCAGGCATAGGGGTGAGTGAAAAGGCGCTCGGCGTCAATCACCAGATAACCACCGTTGGCGCGGTGCAGCGCACCAGAACGAATGAGATTGAAGTGGCTCACCTGTACGCCCTGTTGCATGACATGTTCGATGCGCCCGATCAGGTTGCCATAGCCGGGATTGTCCTCGAAGATGACCGGCGCGCCGCTCGCCGTGGCGTGATCGACGAGCAACTTGACCTGATAACGCGGAAAACGCGCGCCTTCCTCGATGTCGCCGTCCTCTTCCTCCTCGTCGAGCGCGATGCCGGAAACCGCCATGTCGAGCACATCCTTTTCGACTGCGCAGAGAAATGCCAGCACATCGGGCAGATCGGCATAACGTTCGCGCGGCTCGCGCAGCAAATGCGCGATTGCCGGGGCGAGCGCCTCGCGCGCGGCTTTCGCCAGCGATTTGCGCAGACTCGCACGCCAGCCGGGGAATTCATCGAGCAGCGCGGCCAAGCGGTCGCTCCAGGTTTCGATGGCGGCGTCAATCCGTTCATGTTCGGCAGTGGGCAAGGCCGCGAAAGCTTCCGCATCCAGGGCTTCGGGGCGCGGCACGTCGCTTTTGGCGGGCATGAACACGAAACCGTCCGCCGTTTGCAACAACACCAGCCCGTCGCTTGCGCATTGCTCGCTCACCCCGCGCAGGGCTGCGTCCTCGCGCGCCTTGTGCGCATCCTGCAAAGCTTCGATGCGTTCGCTGTACGGCGCGCTGCCGAGCGCGGCTTCGATAGCCGGTTTCAATTCGCGGATGAACGCCTGCATTCCGGCCCGGAATGCCGCGCCGCGCCCGGCGGGTAGCATCAGGAGGCGCGGATGCAGCGGTTCGTCGAAATTATGCAGATAACACAAGTCGGGCGGCACGGGCCGGGATGCCGCGCGCTCGCGCAACAGGCGAAACGCCGTGGCATGTTTGCCGCAACCGGCCTCGCCAAGCACGAATACATGATAATCGTCGTGGCCGATGCCCAGTCCAAAGCGCAGGGCTTCCATTGCCCGTCGCTGGCCGAGGTCGCCAGGGTGATCTTCCAACGTCGCGGTCGTCTCGAAGCCGAAGTGTGCGGTATCGCAATATGAACGCAGGCGCTCCGCCGGTAGCGCAACGGGAAAGGCGGATGATGGCGCGTCGGCCATGTCTCGTTCTCCACGCGCCGCGAGCTTGGCGCGACGGGCAAAAGTGTGTACCTATACCCTGAAGCCCTGCCTGCGGGCAAGCCTGTTTTTCGGGATGATCTCGGAAGGCGAAAACAACAGCTCATACCTCGCCGCCGTCAAAAGCTCATTCACACACTACCGATCCCCATTGACAGGGCGCTGGCCGGACGTTTAGAATCATCGGCTTTTCCGTCTGGGGCCGGGTTTTGCGGCCCAAAAAGTCCCGAGGTTTCCCAATGAAAACGTTTTCCGCCAAGCCGCACGAAGTACAGCGCGACTGGTATGTCGTCGACGGTGCGGACAAAGTGCTTGGCCGCCTCGCCGCCGAGGTGGCCCGCCGCCTGCGCGGCAAGCACAAGCCCATCTATACCCCGCACGTCGATACCGGCGACTATATCGTTGTCGTCAACGTCGATAAACTCCGCGTGACCGGCAACAAGGCGCTCGACAAAAAATATTATCGCCACTCCGGCTATCCTGGTGGCATCTACGAAACCAACTTCGCCAAGTTGCAACAGCGTTTCCCCGCGCGCGTGCTGGAAAAAGCCGTCAAGGGCATGCTGCCGAAGGGGCCGCTCGGCTACGCGATGCTGAAAAAACTGAAATGCTATGCGGGCGCCGCACATCCCCACGCCGCCCAGCAACCGAAAATTCTTGAAATCTGAGGAGTCCGCGGATGGCTGTCACCTACAACTACGGAACCGGACGGCGCAAGACTGCCGTCGCCCGCGTGTTCATCAAATCGGGTACGGGCAATATCATCGTAAATGGCAAGCCGCTCGATGAATTTTTCTCCCGCGAAACCGGGCGGATGATCGTGCGCCAGCCCCTCGTGCTCACCAGCAACGAAGATCGGTTCGACATTCTGGTCAACGTCACTGGCGGCGGCGAATCCGGTCAAGCGGGCGCCGTTCGCCACGGAATCACCCGCGCGCTGATCGACTACGACAGCGAACTCAAAACCAGCCTGCGCGCCGCAGGCTTCGTGACGCGCGATGCGCGCGAAGTCGAGCGCAAGAAAGTCGGTCTGCACAAAGCCCGTCGCGCCAAGCAGTTCTCGAAACGCTGAACATCCGCGCAATCGAGCCAAAAGCCGTCCCGTTTCTTGGGTCGGCTTTTTGTTGTGCGCTCAGCATGGGCGATGAGAAACAGCAAGCTTGCCTGGGAAGAATCTGGAAGTGCCGTTAGTCACGATTACAATAATAATCGTGACTAACGGGCACAATTGAGCGAAATCGTCGTCCCGTCGTCCATCTACGCGCCGCCTTGCTACGCTGGCGCCTGATCCCCGCCGATCTCTGATCCCCACCCTATCTCGCGCAACCAACCGCCCGTTCCGCTTCCCAGCGCCGCCCTGATATACGGCGTCATGCCATCCGGCAGAGCATCACGGGTAAACCAGCCAAGGACGTCGCATTTGTTCGGCTCGCACAGCCGGGGTTCGCCTTGCCATCGGCGGGCGCGCAGGAAGAAGTCAATGCGGTTGGTGTCCGAACGACGGTGCGTCACACCAAACCAGTCGAGGTCGCCAGGAGCGAGCCGCAAGCCAGTTTCTTCTTCCAGTTCTCGCGCCGCCGCCTGGTGGATGGATTCGCCTTCTTCCACATGCCCGCCCGGCAGGCTGTAGAGTCCATCGAAAAAGCCGGTTCCAGCACGACGTAGGAGCAGGATGCACCCTTGGCGCTCGCACACTATGTGTACGCCGGTAGGAATGCCCGCGCGTTCCATCATTGCCCGCTACGCTGGTTCGCCTCAGTGCTTGCCGGTGCTGCCGAAGCCGCCTTCGCCGCGCGTGCTGGCAGTGAAATCGTCAACCACGTTGAACGCGGCCTGTACAACCGGCACGACCACGAGTTGGGCAATCCGTTCCATCGGCGCGATGGTGAAGGCTTCGCCGCCGCGATTCCACGCCGACACCATGATTTGCCCCTGGTAGTCCGAGTCGATCAGCCCGACGAGATTGCCGAGCACGATGCCATGTTTATGCCCAAGCCCGGAGCGCGGCAGGACGATGGCCGCCAGTCCGGAATCGGCGAGGTGGATGGCAATGCCGCTCGGAATCAGCGCCGTCTGGCCCGGATGCAGGGTCAACGCCTCGTCGAGGCAGGCGCGCAGGTCCAGCCCGGCGGAACCGGCGGTGGCATAGGCCAGAGGCTGTGTACGCAGGCGAGGGTCGAGCAGTTTGATGTCGATGCGGTGCATGGTTTGTGTTTCCCTCGATATTCCAGTTCAGCCCGCTGGCAGCAGGCAGGCGAGATGTTCGACGATCTGGCGCGCGATGAATGTTTTGGGCGCTCTTGGCAAGGGGTGCCGCCCCTCGTCGTCGTAGATGACAACCGTGTTGTCGTCCCCGCACAGACCGTCGACGAGCAGGTTGCCAACCAGCATGGGCAGGCGTTTGGCGCGGCGCTTGCCTTCGGCGTAGGTGTCCAGATCCTGGCTTTCGGCGGCGAAGCCGACGCAGAACGGCGCATCGGGCCGCGCCGCAACTTCGGCGAGGATGTCCGGATTGGGAACGAGTTCGAGTTGCATGGGTGCGCCTGATTTCTTGAGCTTGTGCCACGCTGTTTCCGCCGGGCGGTAATCGGCGACCGCCGCTACGGCAATGAACACATCCGCTCCTGGCAAGGCCGCCAACACTTCGTCGCGCATCCGTAGGGCGCTGGCCGCCTCGACCCGCCGCACTCCAACGGGCGCGGGCAAGACCGTCGGCCCGCTCACCAGCACGACTTCGGCGCCACTGCGCACACAGGCCGCCGCAATCGCGTAGCCCATCTTGCCGGAACTGGAATTGGTGATGCCACGCACCGGGTCGATGGCCTCAAAGGTCGGCCCGGCGGTCATCACCACCTTGCGCCCGGCCAGCCGCTTCGGGGTGAAGAAGGCCAGCAGCGCCTCGCACAGCGCCTCGGGTTCCAGCATCCGTCCGGGGCCGGTTTCGCCGCACGCCTGCCCGCCCTCGTCCGGGCCGAGGAGGATGGCGCCGTCACCCCTGAGCGTCGCCACGTTGCGTTGCGTGGCCGGATTTTCCCACATCTGTCGGTTCATCGCCGGGGCGATAAAGAGCGGACAGTCACGCGCCAGACACAGCGCAGAGAGCAGATCGCCCGCCAGACCGTTGGCAAGGCGGGCAATGATGCCGGCGCTCGCGGGCGCGACGAGAACAGCATCGGCCCCGCGCACGAGGGCGATATGCGGAATGCCGTTTTCCGCCCCCCCGTCCCAAAAGGACGTCCACACGCGATTCCCCGACAGGGCGTGGAAAGTGAGCGCGGAGACGAAACGCGAACCCGCCTCGGTCAGCGCCACATGGACATCCGCCCCCAATCGCCTCAGTTCGCGCGTGAGCGCGGCGGCCTTGTACGCCGCGACGCCGCCGCTCACACCAAGCACGATTTTTCGCCCGTGCAAACTTTCGATGACGCCTATATAATCCCCCATCATTCCCTCTCGTTCATGCCCTCATGGCGATTACCGACTGGCCCGAAAACGAGCGTCCGCGCGAGAAACTCCTCGCTCATGGCCCCCGGATGCTGACCGATTCCGAACTGCTCGCGCTGTTCCTGCGCGTCGGCACGCGCGGGCAAAGCGCGGTGGATCTCGCCCGCACCCTGCTTGCGCGCTTCGGCTCCTTGAGTCAACTGTGCAACGCCCCCATCGACGAATTTGCCGCAGTGCCAGGCATGGGGCTGGCGAAGTATGCCCAACTCCAGGCGGTGATGGAACTGGCTCGCCGCGCGCTCGCCGAACGCCTGGGCGATGGCGCACTATTCGACTCGCCCATGGCCGTGCGGGACTGGCTGCAACTGCATCTTGCCCACCTTCCCCACGAAACTTTCTGCGTCCTGCTGCTCGACACGCGCAACCGCCTGATCGAAGCCGTCGACCTTTTTCGCGGCACCCTGAACCAGACCAGCGTCTATCCGCGCGAAGTGGTCAAGCTCGCACTCAGGCGCAACGCCGCCGCCGTCATCCTCGCGCACAACCACCCGTCGGGCGAGATGGAACCCAGCCACGCCGACGAAATGCTCACGCGCGATCTGGGCAAGGCGCTGGCACTGGTCGACATCAAAGTGCTGGATCATTTCATCGTTCCGGCGCACGGCTCGCCGACCTCGTTCGCGGAGCGCGGGCTGCTGTAAATGGGCGGCGGGCAAGCCGACGCCGCTACCGGGACTTGCGCACCGGGCGGTTTTTGCAATATCCTCTGCCGTTTCATAAAAACGATCGCTAGGAGCATCCAATGGCTCGCGTCTGTCAAGTTACCGGCAAGGCCCCCATGGTGGGATACAACATCTCCCACGCCCACAACAAAACCAAACGCCGCTTTCTCCCCAACCTGCAAAACCGCCGGTTCTGGAGCGAAACCGAAAATCGCTGGATTCGCCTGCGCGTCACCAATGCCGCGCTGCGCACCATCGATAAGAAAGGCATCGACACCGTCGTCGCCGAGCTTCGCGCCCGCGGCGAAAAAGTCTAACCACGGAGAACGATTATGGCCAAAGGCGCCCGCGAAAAAATCAAGCTCGAATCGACCGCCGGAACGGGGCATTTCTACACCACCTCGAAAAACAAGCGCACCACGCCCGAAAAGCTTGAATTCAACAAATACGATCCCGTTGCCCGCAAACATGTGCTGTACAAGGAAATCAAACTGAGGTAAGCAGTCCTCCCCCGGACGATTCGCGGGGACTTCAGATTTTCGCCCGAGGAACCTCTGCGCTCCATCCCGGTCTGAGGCGACATGCCGGTACTGAAACCGGCACGCCGATGGAGACTGGAAATGCGGATCGACTTACGTTGCGACGATGCGGAATCGCCGGGAAATTACGACTACATAATGCGTCGGATGAATGCGGCCATGGCGCGTTTTGACAGGCACGTCCGTTGCGCCCGGATCAAGGTGGCCAATGCCGTCAGTGCCCACGGCCATGAAGGGCCAAGCGGCAGGCAAGGCAAACGCTGCGTAGTGCAATTGCGGCTGCACAACCTGCCCGGCATCATGTTCGCCATCACCCGTCTTGACGTGCGCGCCGCCGTCGACGAAGCCGCGGCGCGAACCGCCCGGATGCTGGCACGGCGTTTGCGTGGCGCGGCGAAGAATATCGCACACCCCGGCATGGCATTATCCCGGCAGGCTTGGTATAGTCCGCAAACCGAAGCCTGCACGGGTTCGTAGTTTTTTTCCCCGCAGAAATCAAGGAGATTCCCAAATGGAAAACATCGAGGCTCAAGTACTGGGCCATGCTCAAAGTCCCACACTGGCGACAAACCGGCTCATCCGCAACACTTATATCCTGCTCGCGCTGACCCTGGCGTTTTCCGCCATGGCGGCCGGGCTGTCAATGGCGCTCAGCCTCCCGTATCTCGGCCCCTGGATAACGCTGGCTGGTTATTTCGGGCTGCTTTTCCTGACCACCAAATGCCGCAACAGCGGTCTCGGCATCGTCTGCGTATTCGCCCTCACGGGCTTCATGGGCGCAACGCTCGGGCCGATCCTCTCGGTCTATCTCGCCACGCCTCACGGCTCCCAACTGGTCATGCAGGCGCTTGGGGCCACGGCCTTCATCTTCTTCGCGCTGTCCGCCTACGCGCTCTACAGCCGCAAGGATTTCTCCTTCATGGCCGGTTTCTTGTTCGTGGGCATATTGGTGGCCTTCTTCGCCGGGCTGGCGGCGATCTTCTTCGACATGTCGACCCTGGCGCTGGCGGTTTCGGCAGCCTTCGTCCTGCTCGCTTCGGGCCTCATCCTCTATGAGACCAGTGCAATCGTCCACGGCGGCGAAACCAACTACATCATGGCGACCGTCACGCTGTACGTGTCGATCTACAACCTTTTCACAAGCCTGCTGCATCTCTTGAGCGCATTCAGCGGCGACGACTGACGGCTCGCTGGCGTTCTTGCCATGAAAAGGAAAGCCAGAAGCCGCCTTTGGGCGGCTTCTGGCTTTCAGGCATCAGGTTTTCCGGGAAACGCTGAACAAGCGCTATTGCAAGGCGCAAAGCGCCGCGGCAATCTTGAATAAACACGCCAGCAATACAATCATCATTTACGCCAAGATACATCTTCCCGGAGGGCCTCGGCATGACCCGCGAAACCGTACATCTGCTCATCATTGATCCGCAAAACGATTTCTGTGACCTGCCCGGCGTCGAAAGCGGCGGCAACCGCCCTGCCCTGCCCGTGCCCGGTGCACACGCCGACATGCTGCGCCTGGCGGCGCTGATCGAACGCGCGGGCGAGAGCATCGACGCCATCACGGTCACGCTCGACTCACATCTGCGCCTCGACATCGCGCATCCTGGATTCTGGCGGCAAGGCGACGGCGCGCCCGTCGCGCCTTTCACGATTATCCGCGCCGCGGATGTTCGGGCGGGAGCCTTCCAGCCTCGCACCGCGACCGCCCTGCCGCGCGCCATTGCCTACCTCGATGCGCTGGAAGCGGCGGGCCGGTATGCCCACATGGTCTGGCCCGTGCATTGTGAACTGGGCTCCTGGGGCCACAACGTACACGAGGCGCTGCGCCGTGCATACAACCGATGGGAAGACGCGTCCGGCGGCAACGTCGAAAAATTCCTCAAGGGCCTGGATCCCGCGACAGAACACTACAGCGCCATCCGCGCCGAAGTCCCCGACCCAGCCTTGCCCGATACGCTCGTCAATGAGGCTTTGCTCAACCGTCTGGCGAGCGCCGATGAAATTCTGGTCGCGGGCGAAGCGGGCAGCCATTGCGTGAAGGCAACCGTCGAGGACATCATTACATTCCGCCCGGAGACGGCCAAACGCCTCGTGCTGATTTCCGATTGCATGAGTCCTGTCGCGGGTTTCGCGGAACAACAAACTGCTTTCATTGAAAACCTGTCTTCGCGCGGCGCGCATATCGCCACGAGCGCGGAGATACTTTTACCTCATAATAGAGGCTGAGAAAAGGTATCCATGGGGGCAAGACAATAGAGCAGCGGACTCGCAACATTGCGCTTTGATGAGGAGCGCGGGGTCTTGCGCTAGACCGGCCCGGAAGTCGATGTAGAGGGAAATCCAGCCGCGCGGCCGCCGTTTGATAGCACATGATATAGCTTGATCTTTCTCCATGCCCGCGTAGTAGTGAATCGTCCAGCCAGGCGTTGCGAACGTCGAAATTGCGTTTTCGTGAACGCCTCCCATTTCCTTAATGTAAGATACACCAAACGCCTGAAAGGACAATTCCATGCCAACCGTACCCATCGTACAAAGCCTGCTCGAAACCGATCTTTATAAATTCACTATGTGGCAGGCATTGCTTCACAGCTACCCCGGCATCGAGGCCGAATACGCTTTTGTCTGCCGCAGCACCCCCGTCTTTCCGCTCATCGAATTGAAGGAAGAAGTCGAAACGGAACTCGACCGACTTTGCGCCCTGAGTTTCCGCCCCGAAGAACTCGATTACCTGCGCTCCCTGCGTTTCATCAAAAGCGATTTCGTCGATTTCCTTTCCGTTTTCCGTTTCCAACGCCGTTTCATCACCGTCGAGGCGGCAGGCGAAACACTGAAAATCACGGCGAAGGGACCAATCGTTCACGTCATGGGCTTCGAGATTTTCGTGCTCTATATCGTCAGCGAACTCTACTTTCGCCGCCTCGGCGACGTGGAGGCGGCGCTTGCCGAAGCGCGCCGCCGCCTGGACGCCAAAATTGCCATCATCGTCGAAGCCAAAGACCTGCATACCCCGGCGCCCTTCACCGGCTTCGTCTTGAGCGATTTCGGGGTGCGCCGCCGCTATTCCGGCTCATGGCACGAGGAGGCGCTCACTACCCTCATCGAAAAACTGCCGGGCAACTTCAGTGGCACTTCCAACGTCCATCTCGCTAGAAAACTCGGTGTCACCCCCATCGGCACCATGGCGCACGAATACCTGCAAGCCTATCAGGCCGTTGGCGTGCGGCTGCGGGATTTCCAGAAGGCGGCGCTCGAAGGCTGGGTACAGGAATACCGGGGCGACTTGGGCATTGCGCTCACGGATGTCATTGGAATGAATGCCTTCCTGCGCGATTTCGATCTTTATTTCGCCAAGCTTTTCGACGGTTTGCGCCACGATTCCGGCGACCCGGTGGAATGGGGCGAAAAGGCCATCGCCCACTATGAAAAGCTGCGCATCGACCCGCGCACAAAGCAACTCATTTTCTCGGACGGACTTGATGTTCCCAAGGCCATTGCCCTCTACCGCCATTTCAAGGGCCGCATCCGCACCGCCTACGGCATCGGCACCAACCTCACCAACGACACGCCGAAGAAGGCGCTCAACATCGTGATGAAACTTGTCGCCTGCAACGGCCAGCCCGTCGCCAAGCTCTCGGATTCACAGGGAAAAACACTGTGCGACGACGAAACCTTCCTGGGCTATCTGCGGCAGGTGTTCCAGCATCCGGAGATCGGGTGAGTTTGCCTGGCAGTCGCGCATCAATGAAGAATGATGGTGTCCGTCATGTCCCTGCCCCTTGCCCTGCTCCTCATCGGCCCCACTGCCAGCGGCAAAACCGCCTGCGCGCTGGCGCTGGCCCGCGATCTGCCGGTGGAAATCGTCAGCGTGGATTCCGCGCTCGTCTATCGCGGCATGGACATCGGCACGGCCAAACCCTCTGCCGCGGAACGAATGCGATGTCCGCATCATTTGATCGACATCCTCAGCCCGGAAGAAAGCTATTCGGCGGCGAAATTTTGTGACGATGCCCGCCGGCTGATGGGAGAAATCAGCGCGCGCGGGCGCATTCCCCTGCTCACCGGCGGCACCATGCTCTATTTCAAAGCGCTCCGCGAAGGGCTTTCCGCATTGCCGTCCGCCGACGCCGGCCTGCGCGCCGGCATCGAGCGACGCGCATGCACCGAAGGCTGGCCTTCCGTGCATGCCGAACTGGCCCGTCTCGACCCCGAGGCCGCGGCGCGGCTCGCGCCCGGCGATGCGCAGCGTATACAGCGCGCACTGGAAATCGTGCTCATCGCCGGGCAACCGCTCGCGCAGGCGCAGGCCAAGCATGAAACGCCCCGCGCGACCCACCGCTTCATTCCCCTCGCGTTGGCGCCTTCAGCGCGCGGCGAACTGCACGCGCGCATCGCCGCACGTTTCGACCAGATGCTTGCCGCCGGACTGGTCGACGAACTTGCCGCCCTGCGCCGCCGCTATCGCCTCGACCCCGATATGCCTTCAATGCGCGCGGTCGGCTATCGTCAAGCATGGGCATATCTCGACGGTACGCTTGATGCCACGGGGTTGCGCGAACAGGGCATCGCCGCAACACGGCAACTGGCGAAGCGGCAGTCAACCTGGCTGCGGCAGTTCCACGAACGCTGGCCGGACATGATCAAAATCGACTGCCTGAGGGCAGATGCGGCGGACGCGGTACGCACGGCCACGCTGGCGCAGGTCGATGCCTCCACGGCACGCGAATCGTAGCGCCGCTTCAAGCAGACACCGGACAAGCGTCCTCCGCAAGGGGCGAAGCGCCGCGGCAGTCAGGGAATCGGATCTGTACGCGCCTGAGCAGCCCCATCGCCAATATGCGGCCCCACGACGCGGCGGTAGAACTCGTGGAAGTGCTGCATTCCATCCTCGAATGGCGACTGGTACGGCCCCACCTCGTTACGCCCTTCCCTGAGCAGCGCCAGGCGGCCACGATCCATGCGCTCGCCGATGTCGTCATCCTCAATGGCGGTTTCCATATAGGCGGCTTGTTCGGCTTCGACGAATTCGCGCTCGAATTCGACGATTTCTTCCGGATAATAGAACTCGACCACATTGAGGGTCTTATGCACATCGGTCGGGATCAGGGTGCTGACCACCAACACATGCGGATACCACTCAACCATGATATTAGGGTAGTAGGTGAGCCAGATCGCGCCGCGCGGCGGATGTTTGTCGCCATAACAGGCAAGCACCGCCTTTTGCCAACGTTCATAAACCCCCGAACCCGGGCGGGCGAGCGAGGTAACACCTACCTGCTGCACCGAGTACCACTCGCCAAACTGCCATTTCAGATCATCGCAGGTCACGAAGTTGCCAAGCCCCGGATGGTAGGGCACGACATGGTAGTCCTCCAGGTAAACCTCGATAAAGGTTTTCCAGTTGTAATTGCACGGATGAATTTCGACCCTGTCGAGCTTGAAGCCGGAGAAATCCAGATGACGCGCCGCCTCCATGCCCGCAAGGTCGCGCGCCGCCGAGCGCGGCCCGGCGAACAGGAGGCCGTTCCAGCTCTCCAAGCTGTCGCGCTTGAGGCCAAGACAGGGATTTTCCGGGAAATGGGGCGCGCCCAACAGCGACCCTTTCGCATCGTATGTCCAGCGGTGGATCGGACAGACGATATTCTCAGCCTCGCCCGCGCCTTGCAGCATGATCGCCTGGCGATGGCGACAGACGTTGGCGAGCCGGTACACTCCATCGGCATTGCGATACAACAGCCCGGCATGGTCGAGCCACTCTTGCGAGCGATAACTGCCGACCCTGGGCACCATCAACTCATGACCAGCATACCCAGGGCCGGCATCGAAAAGGAGGCTCTTCTCCAGCTCGAAAATCCTTTCGTCGAAATACCATGACACTGGAAACTGCGAGACGCCAGGCGTCATCCGCGCGGCGGAAGCTATGTCGGACATCTACACCCTCCCATTCGAGTGACAAGAAACCGGAAAAAAACAACCGGGCGATTCTAAGACGGCAAGCCGTTTGACCGCCAGACGCATGATCGGTTATTTTTCCATATCCTGAGGGCGGTCGCCTTGCGCCGCGCTTCTTTCCTCTCCGCGATGCAGCCCATGACCAAAACGGTGCCAGCCAGCCAGATTTCTTTCGAGACCGCCGTCTCGGAGCTTGAAACCATCGTCCGGCAAATGGAAGCGGGCAGCCTGCCGCTCGAACAGGCACTTGAACACTACCGCCGCGGCACGGCGTTGCTGCGGCAATGCCAGGACAAACTCGACGCGGCGGAACAGCAAGTCAGGGTTCTCGAAGGCGACTCGCTCGTTCCGCTCGAAGCAGCCCCCCCCGATCCGGGCAGCATTACCCGCAGTTAAGGCATGCATCATGAAATTCACCGACTGGTCAACCTACATACAGCAGCGAACCGAAACGGCATTGCAAGCGATATTGCCCGCCGCGGATCTTGCGCCGGACAGACTGCACGAGGCCATGCGCTACGCTGCCCTGGGCGGCGGCAAGCGCGTGCGTGCGCTGCTTGTGCATGCCGCAGGCGGACTTACGCACGCCTGTCCGGAACAACTCGACCGCGCGGCCTGTGCCGTGGAACTGATCCACGCCTATTCGCTCGTCCACGACGACATGCCCTGCATGGACAACGACAACCTGCGCCGGGGCAAGCCCACCGTCCACGTCGAATACGACGAGGCCACGGCGCTGCTCGTCGGCGACGCCTTGCAGACCCTCGCCTTCCAGGCCATGTCCGAAACATCGGTAAGCGCCACCGCCGCCGGGCAACTGGAAGCCATCCGCCTGCTGGCGACGGCGGCGGGTTCACACGGCATGGCGGGCGGCCAGGCCATCGACATCGCCTCGGCCGGGCGCGAAATGACGCGCGAAGAACTCGAATTCATGCACCTGCGCAAAACCGGCGCGCTGATCCGTGCCGCCGTCCTCATCGGCGGCCATGCCGGAGAAGGCGTCACCGACGAACGCCAACGCTGCCTTGACCACTACGCCAAACGCATCGGCCTGCTCTACCAAGTGGTCGACGACATCCTCGACGTCGGCGCCGACACCGTTACTCTGGGCAAGACCGCGGGCAAGGACGCCAGCCACAACAAGCCCACCTACGTGAGCCTGCTGGGTCTATCCGATGCTCGCCGCTTTGCCGAAGAACTGCTCGCGCAAGCCCATACCGCCCTCAGGCCCCTGGGCGGACGCGGCGCTCGACTGGCCGAGCTGGCCGATTTCATCGCGCACCGCGCTTTCTGACACCCACCCGCCCCGCGCGATGTCCGACTACCCCCACCTGGCCCGCATCGACTCCCCCGCCGATCTGCGCGCGCTCGACCGCAAGGAACTCCCCGCCCTGGCCGATGAACTGAGAGCCTTCCTCATCGAATCCGTGGCAAAAACCGGCGGCCACCTCTCCTCCAACCTCGGTACGGTCGAACTCAGCATTGCGCTTCATTACGTTTTCAACACGCCCGAAGACCGTATCGTTTGGGATGTCGGCCACCAGACCTATAGCCACAAGATACTCACCGGACGGCGCGAAGCCATGGCGCGGCTGCGTCGCTTTGGCGGCATTTCCGGCTTTCCGCGCCGCGCCGAGAGCGAATACGATACCTTCGGCACCGCGCATTCTTCGACCTCCATCTCCGCCGCGCTCGGCATGGCCGTGGCCGCCCGCGCCCATGACGAGGCGCGCGCCTCGGTCGCGGTCATCGGCGACGGCGCCATGTCGGCGGGCATGGCCTTTGAGGCGCTCAACAACGCCGGCAGCATGAAAGACATCAACCTGCTGGTGATCCTCAACGACAACGAAATGTCGATCTCACCGCCGGTCGGTGCGCTTTCCAACATCCTCACGCGCCTGATGACGCCCTACGATACGGCGCGACGCATCGGTAAGAAAGTGCTTGGCGTCGCCCCGCCCGTGGCGGAACTCGCCCGCAAGATCGAAGAATACGCAAAAGGCATGATCGCGCGCGGCTCGCCCGCCACGTTGTTCGAGGAACTCGGCTTTCACTACTTCGGCCCCGTCGACGGTCACGACCTCGACACCCTCATTCCCATACTGCAAAACCTGCGCGGCTTCAAAGGGCCGCAGTTCCTTCACGTCATCACCCGCAAGGGCCAGGGCTACAAACTTGCCGAAGCCGACCCTACCCTCTACCACGGCGTGGGAAAGTTCGACCACCGCACCGGCATCCAGGACGCGTCCGGCGGCCAGCCGAGCTACACTCAGGTATTCGGCGACTGGCTGTGCGAAGCCGCCGCCAGTGATCCGCGCGTCGTCGGCATCACCCCGGCGATGTGCGAAGGCTCGGGCTTGA
This sequence comes from Azoarcus sp., assembly GCA_031258965.1. GTDB lineage: Bacteria > Pseudomonadota > Gammaproteobacteria > Burkholderiales > Rhodocyclaceae > WRNU01. The sequence continues at coordinate 19,127 of JAIRMC010000117.1, forward strand.
CGCGCTTCGCGGCGGAATTCCCCAATCGCTACCACGATGTCGGCATCGCCGAACAGCACGCCCTCACCTTCGCCGCAGGGCTAGCCTGTGAAGGCTGCCGCCCCGTGGTGGCCATTTACTCCACCTTCCTGCAACGCGCCTACGATCAACTCATCCACGATATTGCCCTGCAAAACCTGCCTGTCGTGCTCGCCATCGACCGCGGCGGCCTGGTCGGCGCAGACGGCGCCACCCACCACGGCGCGTTCGATCTCTCCTTTCTTGCCTGCGTGCCCAATCTGCTCATCATGACGCCCGCCGACGAAAACGAATGCCGCCAGATGCTCCACACCGCGCTGTGCCATGACGGCCCGAGCGCCGTGCGCTACCCGCGCGGCAAAGGCCCCGGCGTGACGCCCGAAGCGGCGCTGCGCGCCCTGCCCCTGGGCAAGGCCGAAATCCGCCGCCACGGCAAAAAGACGGCGCTGCTCGCCTTCGGCAGCATGGTATCCCCCGCGCTGGAAGCGGCTGAGGCGCTCGACGCCACCGTCGTCAACATGCGCTTCGTCAAACCGCTCGACGCGGCGCTTGTCGAGCGTCTCGCGCGGGATCACGAACGCCTCGTCGTCATTGAAGAAAACGCCGTCATCGGCGGCGCGGGCGCGGAAGTCGCCCGCATTCTCGATAACCTGCCCGCGCGGCCACGGCTCTTACGGCTCGGCCTGCCCGACCGCTTCATCGACCATGGCGAACAGCGCGAACTGCTCGCCGAAGCGGGACTCGACGCAGACGGCATCGCCGCCGCCGTCCATCGCACCTGGGCGCTGCCCGACACAAACTGACAAACCATGAGCGATACCCCCGCCCCCATCCCCGACGTACAAAGCGCCCTCGACCGCCGCCGCATCGCCATCGACAAAGTCGGCATCAAACACATCCGCCACCCGATCCGCATTCGCGACAAATCAGCGGGCACCCAGCAGACCGTCGCCGTCTTCAACATGTACGTCGGGCTGCCCCACAACTTCAAGGGCACCCACATGTCGCGCTTCGTCGAAATACTCAACCGCGACGCGCGCGAACTCTCGGTGGAATCCTTCGAGCCGATGCTGCGCACCATGGTCGAACGCCTCGAAGCCCGCAGCGGCCATCTGGAAATGCGCTTCCCCTACTTCATTGCCAAGACGGCCCCCGTCTCCGGCGTGCGCAGCCTCATGGACTACGACGTCACCTTCATCGGCGCCCTTGCCGAAAATGGCCGCCACCAATTCACCATCAAAGTCATCGTCCCCGTCACCAGCCTGTGCCCGTGTTCCAAGGAAATCTCCGCTTACGGCGCGCACAACCAGCGTTCGCACGTCACCGTCACCGCCGTCCTCAACGGCTACCTGTGGATAGAAGAAGTCGTGCAACTCGTCGAAAGCCAGGCATCCTGCGAGGTCTATGGCCTTCTCAAGCGCCCCGACGAGAAATACGTCACCGAGCGCGCCTACGACAACCCCAAGTTTGTCGAAGACATGGTGCGCGATGTCGCCGCCCTCCTCGATGCCGAACCAAGAATCGCCGCCTACGTGGTCGAATCGGAAAACTTCGAGTCCATCCACAACCACTCGGCCTATGCCCTGATCGAACGGGACAAGCGAAAGACGGCGAACGGCAGACACCCCTGAAAACGGGCTTATGCATTAAGAAATCAAGGCATTATGCGAAGAAGGTCGGCGACGGACTTTTGTTTCGCCCGTCGCCGGGAAAACGCCTTATTTCTTCACGAAACAAGCACAACTCCTCGCGGAGCAAGTACGAATGCCCAAGAGGGAATAGACGGTGCAATAGCCGAACAATCCCGTGGCGAGCGGCACGATTCCCAGCCATCCCCATCCGCCAATGATGCCGGTCGCGGCAAGCGCGACCAGGACGATGCCCAGGACGATCCGCAGGATGCGGTCCAGATTGCCTACGTTGTTTTGCATGATGTTCCTTTCGTGGTCAGGGGAAAAATCAGGAGGCTTGTCCATGGAATTCGTCGAACGCTGTCAGGGCTTCCGTCGCCCACATGGCGGAAGGGCCACCGCCCATGAGAATGGCGACGCCCAGGGTTTCTTCGACTTCGGCGCGGGTCGCGCCAAGTTTGACGAGCGCCTGGGCATGAAAGGCGACGCAGCCTTCGCAGCGCGCCGCCACGCCAAGCGCAAGCGCGATCAGTTCCTTGGTTTTCGCTGAGAGCGCGCCGTCCGTCAAGGCGGCGGCGTGCAGGCCGTGAAAGCCCTTCATCACATCGGGGAGGCATTCCTGCAAGCCTTTCAGACGGGACGCGATTTTTCGGGCGGATTCCTGGTATTGCGTCATGAAAACTCCTTTTGAAAATAGCGGCGCATGCCGCGAGGTTGAAAACGCGCCTTTGCCCGCAAGCGGGTTTCAGGACGCGGCACAGAAAATCCCGGCCAGCGTCTGCATGACGCGCAGGGCGTTGGCGTTGGAAAGACGGTAATAGACGTATTTGCCTTCCTTCTCCGATGTCACCACGCCTTCCTGGCGCAGCACGGCCAGTTGTTGCGACAGGGAAGGCTGCCGGATGCCCGTCGCCGCTTCTAGTTCTCCGACATTGCGGCGTTCCGCGCCCATGCTGCATAACAGCATCAGGCGATCCGTGTTGGCCAGCGCTTTCAGGAGCGCACATGCCGAATCGGCATGTGCGCGCAGTTCTTCCGGGGAAACGTCCGGGACGGAAGCGGTGTCCATGGCAAACATTATTCAATAAAATATAATGTTTTTTAACATATTATATTTCTATGTATCGTGTCAACAGGGACAAAAGAAAGACTGTGCGCCGCCCCTGCCCTTGAAATCCACGATGCGCAGCTTCCAGGCGAGGTTCGGGGCGTGTGTTGGCGACCAGGGCTTGGCGGGCGGCTTGTGAAAAATCGGGTGCGAAGCTTGAGGCAGCGCCGCCAAATGGCTACATTCAGGGGCTTCCGGCAAAGCGGTCCGGCAAACCTTGCGCCTTGCCGGACCGCCCCAGATAACTCTCTGGTTTTAATTGAAAATGTTCTCTCTCCACGCTCCGCACCTGCAAACCGCCGTCTGGGCGGGCGTCGCGCTGGCGCTGGCCGGGCTGCTCTGGCTGCTCGCCCCGGTACTGACGCCGTTCGCCACCGCCGCCGTATTCGCTTATTTGTGCGATCCCGCCGTGAATGCACTCGCGCGCCACCGCCTTCCGCGCCCGGTAGCCGTGCTGCTGGTCATTGGTGCGTTGGGCCTGGCGCTCGCGGCGCTCGCGCTGGCGCTCTTGCCGACGCTCTACCGCGAGGCGGCAATGCTGGCGCAACGCCTGCCGGGGCTGTTCGATTTGTTCAATGCGCGCATCCCGCCCCTGCTGGCGGAATGGTTCGGCGTGGATTTCAAGTTGGACGCCGGGCAGTTCCACAAATGGCTCGGGCAATTCCGCGACAGCGCGCAGGATTTACTCCCGGCGCTGCTTGGCCGCATCGGGCGAAGCGGCCTGGCCATCGCCGGGGCGCTCGCCAATTTGTTGTTGATTCCGATCGTGACGTTTTATCTGCTCCAGGAATGGCCGCGCCTCGTCGCAGCGGCAAAGCGCGCGTTGCCGCGCCCGTGGCTGCCGCGCACGCTGAGGATCGCCGGGGAGATTGACGGCGTGCTGGCACAGTTCTGCCGGGGGCAACTGTCGGTAATGCTGCTGCTGGCGGTGTATTACAGCGTCGGCCTATGGCTGGCGGGGATCGACTTCGCGCTGCCGGTCGGGGTATTGACCGGGCTACTGATTTTCATCCCTTACGCCGGGTTTCTCGGCGGGCTGACGCTCGCCGTGCTGACCGCCCTGCTCCAAGGCGGCGGCTGGGAGCCGCTGATCGGCGTCGCCGTGGTCTACGGCATCGGGCAATTGATCGAGAGTTTTGCGCTCACGCCGTATCTCGTGGGCGAACGTATCGGCTTGCATCCGCTGGCGGTCATTTTCGCCCTGATGGCTTTCGGGCAATTGTTCGGGTTCATCGGCGTGCTCGTCGCCCTGCCCACGAGCGCGGCGCTGCTCGTGGGCGCGCGCGAACTTGCTTCGGCATGGTTCGCCAGTACGGTGTATCTCGGCAATGCGAAGACAGAAGAAAAAGAAAATGCCAGCGAAAGCGCGAATCCGCCGGAAACCGGCGCACAACCGCCCTCCGGCGGTGGAAACGCGGCGTGAAACAACTCACGCTTGATCTGCACCCGGATCGTCCGCCAACACTCGACAATTTCGTCCCCGGCGGCAATGCGGAACTGCTCGCCAGCCTTGCGCTACTGGCCGATGCGCCCGAACGGCTGCCGGGCGCGCATATTTATTTGTGGGGCGCAAGCGGCAGCGGCCGCAGCCATTTGCTCCAGGCCGCCGCCGCCCGCGCCCACGCGCGGGGCCGCCCTGCCCGGTTTTTCGCCGCCGCCGCCGTCGGCGGTCATCTGCCGGAAGACGAACATGCCCTGCTGGCGATCGACGATGTCGATGCGCTCCCGTCCGATGCACAGACCGCGCTTTTCAATGCGTTCAACCGCGCGCGCGGCAAGGGGCAATCCCTGCTCCTCGCGGGCGGCGCCGCACCGAGGGAACTGGCTTTGCGCGAGGATTTGCGCACCCGCATCGGCCAATGCCTGATCTTTGAAGCGCGCCCGCTCGACGACGCATCGCGCGCCGCCATCCTGCACACGCTCGCGGCCCGCCGCGGGCTGCGGCTTGGCGGCGAGGTGATCGGGTTCCTCCTCGCCCACGGCCGCCGCGACCTGCCGGGCATGGCGGCGGCTTTCGACGCGCTCGACGCCGCCTCGCTCGAACACAAACGCCCCATCACGCTTCCCCTGCTGCGCCAGCTCATTCGGGAAGGACTGCAAATCTAACTCCGGCCTTATCCGGCCCCATTTCCATGGATCTCGTACTTTTCGACCTCGACAATACCTTGCTTGCCGGCGATTCCGATGTTGCGTGGACGCAATTCCTGATCGAAGAAGGCGCGCTCGACGAAGCCACGCAAAAAACGCGCAATCTCGTTTTCTATGAGCAGTACAAAGCGGGCACACTGGATATCCACGAATTCCTCGATTTCCAGCTCGCATCGTTGACGCGCCATCCGCGCGAGCGGCTGGATGCCTGGCGCCGCGCTTATATGGAACGGCACATCCGCCCGATGATCCGCCCCGCCGCCCGCGCGCTGGTCGAAGGGCATCTGCGGCGCGGCGCGCTCGCCGCTGTGGTGACGGCCACGAACAGCTTTGTCACTTGGCCCATCGCACGCGAATTCGGCATCGCCCATCTCGTCGCCACGGTGCCCGCACAAGAAAACGGCGTATTCACGGGCAAGCCGCGCGGCATTCCCGCCTTCCAGGCGGGCAAGGTGGCCCGCGTCGAAGCTTGGCTGGAGTCGCTCGGGCTGAACTTCGCCAGTTTCGGGCAAAGCTGGTTCTACAGCGACTCGCATAACGACCTGCCGCTGTTGCAACGGGTCACGAAGCCCGTAGCGGTCGATCCGGACGAGGTACTGGCCGAATATGCGCTGGCGCGGGAATGGGAGATACTGCTATTGCGCGAAATGCCCTGATTTTGTCCGCCGTCCGGGCCAATTCCAGAGAAAACGGCTCGAAAACGGATTTTTCCGGCGCGAGTGCGCATAATCCGTATCCGCACGCATTCAACTTCACGAATCAATCATGTTTTGCACTTCCTGCGGAGCCAGTCTGGGGGCATGGCCCAACAAATCTTGCCCCCGCTGCGGCGCGCCGCTACGGTCGGCGGACGAAATGCTGGAGTCCGGCACTCCCGGAACCATGCCGGATCAGCCCCCTGCTTCCATACCTTCTTCTTCCGCGCCGCCGTCCGCGCATTACCGGAAAAACATCAACCCCGTCTGGCTGGCCATCGGGGGTGTTTTCGTGTTGATCGTGGGCGGACTGTGGTGGGGATTGGGCATGGGCGATCCGCCCGTCATCAACCCCAAAGTTGTTAACACCAAAGTTGTTAACACCACGCCGCCCACAGAACCGACACATGAGCGGACGCCCGACGTTCCGCCGCTCGTGGGGCAGACGCCCGACGATCCGCCGCTCGTGACGCCGCCGCCCGACAGTCCGCCGCTCGTGGGGCAGACGCCCGACGATCCGCCGCTCGTGATGCCGCCAACCGACGATCCGCCACTCGTGAGGCCGCCGACCAACGATCCGCCGCTCGTGAGGCAACCGACCAACGATCCGCCACCGCGGCCACCCAGGACACGGCGACCGAAGCCCCTGCCCATCCCACCGGAATGGCTGGGCGTCATGCGCGAGGAACTCGCCAGGTGCGAAAACTTTTTTTGCCACTCGACTGTGCAGCGCACATATTGCGACGGTTACTGGAACCGGATACCCGAATGTAAAAGACGCGGCAACGGGCTATAGCGGCGGCAAGGCCATGATCGACACAGCCCGCCGCTTTCGGCGACAATGACGGGCAATACAATGAATTTTTTTGACAGGTAACTCAAATCCATGTTCTGCGATGCCTGCGGAGCCGACCTGGGAAATCGACCCATCAAGTTCTGTCCGCAATGCGGCGCGTTGCTGCAAGCCGCGCCCCCCGAGCCGGAAAAAGCCGCCGCGTCCGAAACTGCCGGCGCGCCGCTTCCGGAATCGCCGCCGCCTGCCGGGACGGCGCCCGGAGCCTTGACCGAAACGCGCATTTCGCCACTTTCGTCGATCACCCTCGATGCCATTCCGGCCTTCGATTTTGCGCCGCCGATAATGGCCCCCGCCTTTGAGGAGGATAAACCGCCAGCAGCAGCAGTGGAAACCGCACCCGGTCCGGATGCCGGGCCGTCCGGACCGGCGCAAGCGCCGCCGGACGTTCCTCCCGAGCCGGAAGAAACCGCCGCCGACGCCCGCCCGGAACCCGCCGAACCCACGACTGTTCTTCTGGAAGAAACGGCATCCGCCCTTCCCGTCCGGGAGACCGTCGAGACCGCCGCCGGGATCGAACCCGCGCCGCCAACCGTCATTCCGGACTTCGAGCCATTCCTTGCGGAAAGCGCGCCCGCCACGCCAGAAACTTCCCCGTCCAACATCGCGCCCGGCGGTAGCGCCGTCCCGCCGGGATGGGAAGAAAGATATGCCCCCGAAATCTCCACGATGACCTCCCTGGCGGAATGGGGACGCATCGAACCCACGATGTCGGGCACAAGGGCTTTTCCGCTACCCGTCGAGCCGCCGCCCCGGGCAAACGGTTCCATGTTCGCCGTAATCGGCGCCGCCGCCGTCCTGGTATTGGCGCTATCCGGCATCTGGTGGTTTTCCGACGGGACGGCCAGCGCGCCCGAAGCTGTCCCCAAGGATACGCCGGAGCTATCTTCCGGAATGTCCTTGCCCCTGGCGGTCGGGACGACAAACGAAACGCCGCCCGCCGAAACGCTGGCGACCCCGGCGCAAGAGACGGGCGAGCCGCTCCCGGCGTTCGACCCCGCTTCCAGCCTGGAACCGGATGCGCCATTGCTGGTCATCCCCCCCTTGCCCGCGAACCAACAGCCGGGCAAGCACAACCGCATCGACAACGTCATCGAACCGCTTCCCGATATCCCTCTTGCTTCCGAAGCTTCCGCCTCCGTGCCCCTGCCCGCCGCCGCTTCCCGCACGCGGTCTTCCCCCGCGCCATCCTCCTCCACCGTTTCCGCCGGATCATCGCCCCCTGTCAGGCCGCCTTCTCTTTCCCGCCCGCCCATCATTGCGCCCATTCCCCTGCCTCTGCCGCCCCTGCCGAGGCGGGACGCGGATATCGCCGTCTCCAAGCGGGAACCCATGCGCGCCGTCGTGCCCGAACGAAATCCGCCGCCCGCCCTCACATCGCCGTCCATCGATGAGCCTGGCCGGGAACGCCACGCCCGCCCGCGGCAGGATTCCCCGTCCTGGCGCAGCCATTTGCGCCAGGAACTGTCGAACTGCGAAGATTTTTTCTGCCGCGAACGGGCGCGCAGACAATATTGTTCGGAACGCTGGAAAACGCTGCCGGAATGCCGGGGCGCGTCGCTCTGAAAAAGCCAAGGAATCGCAATCACTGGAGAACTGCATGAGTCCAAACCAGCCTGTACCGGGAGCCAGCTATGTCGGCCTGCTGCGGGCCGTCGAAGCATTGCGCAACGAAAAAGCCCTGTTCGTCCTTCTCGCCACTGGGCTGTTGCCGGGGGCGTCGATATTTCTCCTCTCCAGCCCGCGCGACTCCGGCGTTCCCGCATTGGCCGTCCTGTTTGTCGTCGCATCCCTGTTGCTGCTGCCGGTCGGCATATCCGCCGCCGGTCTGCTGCTCATGGATCAGGCCAGGGGGCAGACGCCGCGCCCGCTCGGCAGGGCCGTGGCCGGCGGGCTTTTCGCCGCCCTGCGGCTTATCGTCATTTCCCTGGCGGGCGTTGCCGCAATGGCGGTTTTTTTCCTTTTTCTCGGCATACTGCTTTTCGCATGCAAAATTCCTTTTCTCGGCCCTGTGTTTTACGCCGTGTTTTTCCCGATCCTGACGGTGGCGGCAGGGCTGTTGTTCCTGGGGCTTTTCGCCGTCCAGTCCATGGCCGGGCCTGCCATCTGGAATGGCGCGACCGTAAGCGAAACCCTGTCCATGCTCGCGCGGATCGCCGCCCGCCGGGGGGGGGAACTGCTGACGAGCCTTTTCCTGCTCGGCATGCTCGTAGTCCTGGCCGAATTCGTGATCTTCAGTATCGTCGCAACTGGCTGCCAGATCGTACTGGGCATGTCGGTATCCATATTGGGAAGCGGTTCAGGCGCGACGGATTTCTTCGGACATTTCCTTGGATTTACCCGTGCCATCGCGGCCAGCGAATACATGTACGCGACCGCTTTCGGTTTCATTCTCGTCATGATGCTGGCAATGACCGCCATCATGGCCCTAGTCTTGATGGGCCTGAACCTGATCTACCTGCGGATTACCGGCGATCCGCCCCCGGCTGGCACGGATTCGCCGAGCATGCCACCGCCAATTCCCGGGAAAGCGCAAAAGGCGCCGCCGCCGCCTGAAGCGCGCGCCGCAATGTCCGCCGCCGTCGCCCCCGCGGACACGTCCATCGCCAATGACGTTCCGGACATCCTTGCGGGGCTTTTCACCGAAACTCCGCCCGTACCGCCAGTTTCGACCTGCCCCCATTGCCAGGCGGCCATACAGCCCGGCGATCGTTTCTGCGGCGAATGCGGTCGCAAAATCCAGGGCTGAGCGGCTTCCGGGGCAATCGCGCGGACATCGGGCATGGTAGCATTCGCGTCCAATCCTTGTTTTACCGGGACTTTCCATGTTCTCCGCGCAAAATACCCTCGCCAAGACCGATTCCGAATTATGGGCCGCCGTGCAGGCGGAAAACCGCCGCCAGGAAGATCACATCGAACTGATCGCCTCCGAAAACTACGTCTCGCCCGCAGTGCTGGAAGCCCAGGGGTCGCAGCTCACCAATAAATACGCCGAAGGTTATCCCGGCAAGCGTTACTACGGCGGCTGCGAGCATGTCGATGTCGTCGAACAACTAGCCATCGACCGCCTGAAGGCGCTTTTCGGCGCGGAAGCCGCCAATGTGCAGCCCAATTCAGGGTCGCAGGCCAACCAGGCCGTATTGATGGCTTTCGCCAAGCCGGGCGACGCCATCCTGGGCATGAACCTCGCCGAAGGCGGCCACCTCACCCACGGCATGCCGCTCAATATGTCGGGCAAGTGGTTCAACGCCATCGCCTATGGCCTCGACGCCAAGGAGGCCATCGACTACGCAGCAATGGAGCGCCTTGCCCGCGAACACAAGCCGAAGATCATCGTCGCCGGAGCGTCCGCCTACTCCCTGCGCATCGACTGGGCGCGTTTCGCCAGGGTGGCGAAGGAAACAGGCGCGATCTTCTGGGTGGACATGGCGCATTACGCGGGGCTGATCGCCGCCGGGTTCTATCCCAACCCCGTGCAGCATGCCGATGTTGTGACGACCACGACCCACAAGACCCTGCGCGGCCCGCGCGGCGGCGCGATCCTGATGAAAGCTGAACACGAGAAGGCGATCAATTCGGCGATCTTCCCCGGCTTGCAGGGCGGCCCGTTGATGCACGTCATCGCGGGCAAGGCGGTGTGCTTCAAGGAAGCGGCCTCGCCCGCGTTCCGGCGCTATCAGGAACTGGTTATCAATAATGCCCGCGTAATGGCGCGGGTGCTTGGCGAGGAGCGCGGCCTGCGCATCGTCTCCGGACGCACGGAAAGCCATGTGTTCCTCGTCGACCTGCGCGCCAAGAAAATCACTGGCAAGGCCGCCGAGGTGGCGCTCGGACAGGCCCATATCACCATCAACAAGAATACGATTCCCAACGACCCGGAAAAGCCTTTCATCACTTCGGGCATCCGCATCGGCTCCCCGGCGATCACCACGCGCGGCTTTACCGAGATCGAGGCGGAAAAAACCGCCCATCTCATCGCCGATGTACTGGACGCGCCCGAGAGCCAGGCAACGCTCGGGAAAGTACGTAACGAAGTGAAGGCGCTTTGCGCGCGCTTCCCGGTATACGGCAAATAAGGAACCGTGGCGCGACGGCGCCGGAAAGGCATGGCCGCCGCGTCCCGTTTCCTTTCCGCGCGCCGGGGAAGCTCCGTTGAAACCCGCCGTCATTACGCCAAAGAGAAGACATGCCGGAAAACAATCCCAAGGGCGCATGGATTTGCCGCGCTTCGCTCGTAATGACGAGGGATTTGGGTGTTTTGCACAGCGGATTCTCGCTGTTCACTTCTCAATTGAGACCTCATTGCACTCCGCGTACATAATACGCATTCGACGATAGCTGTAGCGTCGCATCGAACGAAACAGGAGGACGATGCGGATGTACCTTCAGCAAGGCATCGACCCGAAAATGCAGCAAGCGCTCGGTGTTTCCCTGCGTATCGAAATCGAAGTTCACGCGGACATGGGATAAACGCTTGTCGTAGCATTCAATGGCGCGGCGTATCTGTACGCGCAACAATTCCCTGTGATCCGGATTGAGCAGCGACAGACTGCTCAGGTCTGGAATGCCGTAATTGACAACCGAATGGGCTGCGAGGGGGTATCGCCTGGCAAGATGGCCCAATCCCATTACACGGGTATTGAGCAGGGATTCCAGATCGCGCGCGAGCGCGGCCTTGAAATCGGACAGGTTGAAAACCAGGACGGCATCCTGGCCCGGTTGATCCGGCGTATCGTCGAGCAGCCGATCGAGCACCGAAGGCAGCGTCATGGTTTTCCCGGAGCCGCGACTCATGATTATCCCACCAAGATTCTGCCGACCTGCTCGTCGAGCAGTTTCCAATAGACGCCGAAAATGATCGCCAGCACGCTCGCCAACAGCGCAATGTAGGCCCACAGTGGCAATTCATAACGCATATAGTTCTGAAAGCGATGCGGCAATTTCCAGTTTGGCGCAAATCCCGGCGCGTCGCCGCGCACACGTTGAATTTCCTGTCCCACGCGATGGACGAGATAGCTGAGCTTTTCCGGGCCTTCGAGCAGGTATTTGCCATGGAAACCGAGCAGCAGGCAGGTATGGAACACTTCGAGTGCTTCGATGTTGCGGGCCGGATTGTTGCGCATCATCTCCAGCCGGTCAAAAAAACGTTCTCCGGCGAAATTCTCGCCGAACAGGCGCAATTGCAGCGGCATCCGCGCCCATTCATCACGGAACGAAAAATCGGGCGAGAGCATGATTTCGTCCATCAGCGCACAAAAGGCGTATTTCGCCTGTTCAATCTGTTCGACATCCTTGCCAAAATTGCGCGCCTGCTTTTCGTAGCTTGTGAAAAACAGATCGATATGCCGGTTCAATTGCTCGCAGGATTTGGGCAAATTGCCATCGCGCAGCAAAAACAACAAGTAAATCCCGTCTTCCAGCAAATCGCGCAATGTCGGCGCAATAGGCGTTTCTGCCGCAATGGCGGGAGTTTTTTTAATCTCGACAGACGGGAGACTATTCATAGTAGCGGTCGTAGCAGCCATAATCAAAGGGTTCCTAATGAAAATCAACGAAAGACGCCGATCAATTCAATCTCAAGGTTGGCGAGTGACTTCGGCGTATAAATGCAGATAGAACGCGACTGCAACATCCGTTTATAGATGTCGCCGCGCGCTTCCAACGCGAAATAATGATTGCCCGCATGAACCGGCAGGGCCGTTGGCGTCTGCTGCATAGGCTGGAGATTGACGCCCGGCATGGCGGAATGGAGGATTTTATCTACGTCGTCGGGCGAACCGACCTTATATTGGGCAGGCACTTCCTCGATGATTCGCGCCACGGGCATATCGCCGCGTACCGACAGATAGAAATCGGCATTTTCGATCAGGTTGGTACTCTCCAGACGGCCGATGTGGAACGAGGGTTTGGGCATGGTGAGCGGGATAATGACGTAGCGTGTGGAAACCACCGTATCCAGCAACTCACGAACCATTTTGTCGAGCTTGGGAAAGGTTTTAGCAAGTTCATCGTGGCAATATGCAGGGAGATCGGACAGTTTGTAAATTGTGGAGAACGTTAGCAATTCGCCGCAAAGCCGGGCGAGCGCGAGATAGAGTTCTTCGGGATGCAGCGGTTCGGCCTTAAGCAGATGATTGAATAGCGCAAAATTGCTATTGACCGTGTGCAAGAGCCAGAATGAAGCAATATCGGAAGAACTGTACCCCATCACGTTCCTGGCGCGCTCGCGTTGTGTACCAGACAAGGTCACACTTTTGGCCATCAAGATGTCGAGCAGCCTTTGGATCGCACCGCGCAGTGGGGGGGAGGCACTGACCGTTACCATCGGCGGTATATAGTCTTCGACCACCCGCCATTGCCCTGTGGCATCCTTTGCCAGCCTGGCGATGGGCACGGAATCATAGCCGTCGCGGTTTTCCTCTTCCAGCATCAAACGCACGTCGAGTTCTAGCACGGTGATATCCGTCTCAATGGCATTGGTATATAAATCAGTCGCTTTCCTGTGCGCGTTGCGATAGCGCGCGGGGCGGGCCGACGGGACGCTATCATTGCCGCTGACAGTGTTGCCGCCATAAGTATTGAGGTGGGGGAGGCAAGCATAAAGGGTGGTTTCGGCATTGACCTGGGGCACATCCCTCAAATTGCGCGACAGGGGTACGGGTTCTTTGTCGGGCGCATAAAAACGGCTGCCGTCCCTGAACACGACATCCAGTGCCTCAAGGCGGATATTCCCGGTGTAGAGCGCCCCGGTGTCGAGTTCAATCCGGGCCAAGCCCCAGGCATGGCGCTGGGCGGATTGCAGTGTCTCGGCGATGGCATTATCGATAAACAATGCCTGTTGCTGAAAATGCTGTGGGCGTAAAAACAACCCCCCACCCCACAAAACACGACGAGATTTAGACATACAAGAATTCCTTTTTCAGTTAGCGCAGGAAAGCCCCTGCACATTCAGGGAGATTACCCTGCGTTTGACCCAAAAGCGGTTCAGGTTCGGGTTGAACTAATGTGAAATAGCAATCTTTTGCCGTGAAGTTCAGCCCTTCATTGCGCACCGTCCGCGCATCGACCAGGAAGCGCCAGCCATGCGTATCTGGCGAGCGGAAAAACGCAACACCTCCGATGTACCGGGTCTCTGGCAAGAGCTTATCCGTGAATGCCTGCGTTGTGCCGGGAATCAGCACCACTTCATTGGTAGCCACCCATTCGCTGGGGAACAACTCGGCTTCGTTCGGGCTTCGCGCCACAGCATCGAAAGTCACGCGCGAAAATCCGTTGATGCCTTTCAACTGGTACAGACGCACCACCACCGACAAAGGCTTGCCGCTGGCGTCCCGATTGACGAGCGCGTCCGCCGAACCCTTTATTGCATATTCTTCCGGCGCGCGCACGGGCGGCGGTTCATTGACGCGCTGGATTTCGGCCACGTTGGCCTGAAGCGCCAACGCTTCGGGAATCGGCGGTTTTTTGCTGAAAAACGAACATCCCCCCGCGAACACCGCCAGCAGTACAGCGCCGCAAAGGCGGCCAGATATATTCACCATGATTGCTTACACCTCATCGTTGTGGAACACTGATCAAGCGTCATTTTCGAAGCCCGAAGGGCCGTGGCGCGCCATACGGCCCGTGGATTGCCACGCCCCGCTCGCAATGACGATCAACTTGATCGACGTTTCCTTGTTTCTCACGTCCAAAGATCGCCGCCAGCCCGCGAATCATTTATTCGCGGTTCCTGTCGGCATGTCGATTTTCGCATTGAGCAGTTCCTGCAATTGTTCCAGCGTGGCCTTGTCCTTGATGACATCCGACAGCCATTTCTCGAAGGGCATCTCTGCCCATTGGACGGCGCGCTCGATAAGCAGGGCCACGGGGCTGTGCGGCTCATGGGAGCGAAACCAGTATGCGACCGTGCGCAACTGTCGAATGGCATCGTCGCGCCTGCCAAGGGTCGGGGCGGCTTCTCCGGAAGGCGTTGACAATAGCTTCGTCGAAGGGGCGGACAGCCTGGACGGCGCGCCCTCGCCGCTGGAACTAGCGGCGGACACCACCGCGCCGCCGCTGAATTCCCCGAAAAACCGCTGTGCCGCCTCGCCGCAATCATTGAGTGCCCCGCACGTTCTGCCAAAGCTAGGCGCATCAGAACCAAAACGTGCATTGAGCATGTGGACAAGATCATCGCAGGCCGCGCGCGCAATCGCAATTTCGGCGACAAGCTCCTGGAACCAGATCACACCGGAATCACGCGCGCTTTTATCGAAAGCGTCGCCCGAGAGCGCCCCCGCCGCCAGCGCAGTCTCATAGGCATCGGCATCACGCCGTTTCAGGTTTTCGGTTTCGCGCGACGCCTGCCACTGATACCAGTCATAACCGCCATATTGCGGCGACACCAACGGTAATTCACGCAAAACCCGCTCTAATTGAATATCCAGCCATTCGAGTTTGCTTATGCGTTCATCGAGTTCTCCAGCCGAATCGGGATGGGGATAAAGCGTGTCCCAAAAACGATCCAGCAACCCGGCAATCACGCGAAAACCGAATGCGACACCCGCATAACCATCATGATGCGTCAGTGCTTCGACATACCACGTCGCCAACTGCAAATCCTTGCTGCGCGAGGAAAGCGCCGCTTCGCATAACTGGATCACCTTGCCCCATTCAGCGGTTTTCAGCACGGTGAGCCATTCGCCCTGCGGCAAGTTTGGATCGTCCGCGCGCCGCGCTTCCTTGATGTGGCTGAATACCGGCAGGAATTGCAGATTTTCACCGCTCGGGTGTTCATCCGAAACCGGTCTCAGCAAATCCTCCAGCTTTTCCCGCAATGCCTGATCCTGGTTTTTATCCATGTTTTTTACAACCTCATTCGATATGTTTCATCATCGCTGGTCGTCCCTCGCCGCGCATACGCCCACCAGCATGTTTTAGAGAAGCACCAGCATTAGGCGTCATTGCGAGGCCAGAAGGGTCGTGGTGTGCCCTACGGTTCGTGGATTGCCACGCTTCGCTCGCAATGACGATGGTGGAGACAGTGTCCGCATTTCCCGCCGCACCATTTATATGCCCGTCATTGCGAGGCGCGTAACGACGTGGCAATCCATACGCCGCATTGGATTGCCACGCTTCGCGCGAAATGACAGTTGACCTGATCGGCATTTATTTGGCGGATATGGGCCGTGCCAGACTGATCACGACATTATCCTTTTCACCAAACCCGGCGGCCAATACCGGCTTCTGCAATTGCGCCGCGCGGATGAGCGCCTCAGCCAGCATCAGCGCGTCGCGCGCCGCCCCCACGTCGCCGTGTTTTTCGCGCAAATTATCCGCTTCCTCCAGAGCATCTATCTCGCAGCCCGTGCCTGTCAGGCCAGCAGTGAAGCGGCTATAACGGGCCGAGATGTCTTTCTCGCTGCCTTCGCCGTCCTCATGTAGCAGCCATCCCAGATCAGGCGGTCTTGGCGTTTCGGGTTCCGGCGATTTTTTATCCGACCCGCGCTCGCCCGGCATTTCCCGCAGACCGGCGTCGATAAACACGTTCTCTATTGCTTCCTCAAGTATCTGCACATATCCCCGTGTAGGGCAGGCCGCCAAACGCGAGCGGCACAGGGCGGCGAACGGCTTCAGGCTTTCCAGAAAAACCGGCGGCAATCTCGCAGGCATTCCTCCCCATCCCGCCGCCGGGCCTGGCGCACCCACTTCGCTGCGTTCCCAATAGGGCGTGTAGTCATCGGCCTCCTTGCGCCCGGTCGCAGCGATCTTCGCATCTTCCGGCAGAACAAGGCCCGGGCGACTCAACAGCACCGCCGCCACGGCATGGCCCGGCCCGCCCAGCTTTTGCGAATCGCCCCCCGTTTCTTCAACGTCGTCCATTTCCCTTGTCTCTTCCGCCAAGGGCGAATCCATCCCCAACAGCATCAGCGCGGGCAATTCAGGATCGCTCTCGAACAGGGCAATCACGCGCCCTGCAACGAGACCTTCGCCCGGCAATATCCCGCATTTGAGGGGGGCTTCGGCGCCGCACACCGCTGCGGCCTTCTGCCATGCCCGCCTGAGCCATTCCAAGCGCTGCATATCGTTTTCGGGGTCGTCCCCGGAAAGCAGATAGACCGGCAGCCAGGCCAGCGGCTCAGTACCCAGTATGGCCTCGAAAATCCCCTGCAATGCGCGAGACAGCGCCGCCGCGTTGCCCGTCCCCCGAACGTCCTCCGGCTGGCGCTCGATCAGCGTACACTGCGGCGGCATGTCCTCCAGCCATTCAGGCATCCCGGTCACTTCCAGCCACAGCGCCCGGCATTCCACATGGGCACGGCGGCGGCACAGGGCTTTTTCAGCCGCCACGCGGGCGGCCTCGCTCTCCGACTGCTTTTCGGCCTCTCCGGACTTTTCCGCAGCCTTTTTCGCCCTTTCCGCATGCGAAGTCCGGATGCGCTTGAACACAAACCACGTCGCTTCCGCCAACAGCGGGGGCGCGGCATGCACCCCCAACAGGGCGGGAATGGATAAAGCGTTCAGATCCAGAGGCAGCGCATACCAGAGCGCCGCACACCAGAGCGCCGTCATCAAACATAAACGCAGCATGCCACCAAGCATAGCCCTCACCCTGCTTTTACTTTCAGTTCGCCGCCCTTGACGCCCACCGCGATCTTCTTCACCACCTTGCCGCCCGTCAGGCGTTCAAGCAGCGCGTCGGAAATCTTCGCTAGCAGCGTGTGCGTGAGCAGCGCGTCGACATCACGCGCACCGCTATCAATGTCGTTGCAGCGCGTGGCGATGAAATCGACCAGTTCATCGGAGAAGTCGACGTCGGCCTTGTGGTTTTCCTCGATCCGCCGTTTGATCCTGCCGAGTTTCAGCACCACGATCTTGCACAGTACTTCGTCGCTGATCGGATAGAACGGCACGATGGCGAGCCGCCCAAGAAACGCCGGTTTGAAGGTCTTTTGCAGCGTCGGCCGCAGGATGTCGACCAGATCCTCCGGCGTGGGCGCGCGGCTCGGCTCGCCTTCGGCCGGGGTGACGCCGTGTTCGACCGCGCGCATCACCAGATCGGCCCCCGCGTTGGAGGTCAGGATGATAATGGTGTTCTTGAAGTCGATCTCGTTGCCCTCGGCGTCCTCCAGCCTGCCCTTGTCGAAGACCTGGTAGAACAGTTCGAGCACATCCGGATGCGCCTTTTCCACCTCGTCGAGCAGCAC
>JAIRMC010000005.1 GCA_031258965.1 Azoarcus sp.
AGCCACTGATGGCGGTGGAAACCCGCCAGCTCATGTAGATGAAGGGAACCGCGATGGCAATGGCGGCGGCGATGAGGAGATGCGACAGCCAGCGCCATTTCCTGGGTTTGCCCTGTTCAATATCCATGGATCTCCTTTCCGCCCGGGATGAGACGATCCCGCCATGCCCGGCAGGAAAAAGGCGGCAGCGCGGCAAGAATTCGATGGTTCATGGCGGTTCGTCTATACGCATTAGCGGTATCGCAACGGATATCCTGCTTGCAAGGCTTTCGTCGATGATGCTTGGAACGTATCCTGGAGGCGTTTTGCGGTCATGTCAATAACAAGGCCGTTTTTTGTGGATTCAAAGAGACGCCGATTAAATGTCATTGCTTGTATGGCGAAGCAATCCCGGCGACGGTCTGGATTGCCGCGTCCCTTGGTCCCTTGCAATGACGCGATGGGAGCATGCTGTCCATGGCGCGCAATGCCGCTGGCGTTCCGCTTGTGGCCGTTGTATTCCTTCAGGATGGCCCGGCGAGCGCTGGCGACGGCATGACGGCGCCACGGCGGCATCAGGGGGCAGGGGCGAAAGATCTTCCGCTCCTGCCCGCCGTCGCGTTTACGGAATCACCGAGGAAAATATCGGCCCCCACGGCCCCGGCTCGCCCTTGGCGTTTTCGAAACGGATGCAGAAGTACGCCGTTTTGCCGCTGTCGTTCTGGTCGAAGTCGAACAGTTCGCTCTGGCGGCGGGTGAAGCGGGAGTGGGGGAGTTCCTCGCCGGAGGTCGGCGCTTTCATCAGCTCCCGCTTGACGCTTGTGGCCGCCGCTACGTCGGCGCCGCCGTGGGGCAGGATGCCGTAGTAGGTGCGGTAGCCGTAATCGCTGTGGTGCGGGTCGGGCGGGGTGTCGGGTTCCAGGCGAAAGTGCAGTTTCAGTTGGTGTGTGCCAGGGTAGCTGATGTCCGCTCCCGCCTGCGCGACGGGCGGGGGGATGGGGGTGGGTTTGGCGTCCCTGGGTTTCAGGCCCAATGACACGATGTCGCTGTCCATCAGCGGCGGCACGAGGAAGTAGCGGTTCTTGAGGAAACGCAGTTTGTCCGTCAACGCCTTGAAGGCGGCATCGCATTGGGCGGCGGTGACGCTGTTGCGGACGGGAGGCTGGTTGGCGGCCAGCGCGGTTTCCGCCGCGGTGGCGAGGGTTTTGAGGGCAGTCATTTCCGCCGTGGGAATGCTCCAGGCCGTGGCCTTGGCGGTGGTGATGACGGCCTGCCAGAGTTGCGATACGTTTAGGATTTCTTCGCGTTTGTGGGGTAGCCAATCATTCATGAGGGTCTCCTTTGGAATATGAAGCCGGTTTCGGCGCGTGAAGGTTTCCACGAAATCCATGTTCATGTCAACATCCGATGTTGTTATAAGTACGCGATACGCGAACATGGCAAGATGCGAGGGGCGGATATAACTCGTTGATTTGCATTTTTTAATGGGGTGCATGAGGCGGATGGCGGGGGGCGGGGAGAGATTTCCGCGGCGCGTGGAGAGGGCAATGCGGGTTGCAGGGGCGATCCACGGTATACGGGGATGTCTCCGCGATGCGCGGAGAGGGCAACGCGGATTGCAGGGGCGCTACAGGGTGCGCGGGGATATCTCCGTGGTCCACGGAGATGGGCGCGCGGTGCACGGAGATGCCTCCGGTGGGCGCGGGGATGTTTGCGCCCTCAAGTGACGGTGCGGGGGGCGCGCAGGGACGCGGGCAGCGGTTTTATCGCGGACTGTCCGGCGTTTTCGGCAAGTCTTCCCGCCGTAGCAGGAAAACGCCGTCCGCGCCGTCGCGGGTCGATAGCCATGTGAAAGGCCATTCCGGAAAGGCGTTTTCGACCCGATGGCGGTGGTGCCCCACTTCGACCGCGAGCAGCCCTTCCGGGTAGAGATGCTTCGCCGCGCCCGCGAGCAGGCGGCGTACCGCGTCGAGGCCATCGTCGCCCGCGGCCAGCGCCAGCGCGGGTTCGTGCAGGTATTCGGGGGGCAGGTCCGTCATTGCTTCGGCGGTGACATAAGGCGGGTTGCAGACGATCAATTCGAACCGTTGATCGTCGAGGGCCTCGAACAGGTCGCTACGCAGGAGTTCGACGCGCTCGCCAAGGCCGTAATCGTCGATATTCCTCTGCGCGACGGCGAGCGCTTCGGGCGAGAGATCGGCGGCGACGATGTCGGCATTGGGGAAGGCGTCGGCCATCACGACCGCGAGGCAGCCCGAGCCGGTGCATAGATCGAGCGCGCGCGTGACGGTGTCCGGGTCCGCGATCCAGGGGGCGAGGCGCCCTTCGAGCAGTTCGCCAAAATAGGAGCGCGGTACGATGACCCGCTCGTCGATGTAAAAGCGATACGCGCCGAGCCAGGCTTCGTTGACGAGGTAGGCGGTGGGTATGCGCTCGGTGGCGCGGTATTCGATGTTTTTGTGCAGGATCAGGCGCTCGTCGTCCGGCAGGCAGGCATCGAGAAACGGGTCGAGCCGCTCAAGCGGCAGTGCCAGCGTGGCGAGGATCAGCCACACGGCTTCATCGAAGGTGTTGTCGACGCCATGACCGCAATGGATGCCCGCCCGGTTGAAGCGGCTGACGGCATGGCGCAGCCAGTCGCGCACGGTGATGAGTTCGGGGGGCGGCGCGTCCGCCACGTCGGCTTCGCCATCGTGGCCGCCGCAGCCGCAGCTTTCCCAGTGCGGGTGTTTTTCAGTGTTCATGCAGGTTCTCCGGCCAGAAGCTGGTTCAGGACGCGCCGGTAGATATCAGCCAGCGCGGGGAGGGATTCGACGGCGACGCACTCGTCGACTTTGTGGATGGTGGCGTTGATCGGCCCGAATTCGGCCACTTCGTCGCAGATTTCCGCGATGAAGCGCCCGTCCGAGGTGCCGCCGCGGGTCGATAAGGCGGGTTCGACGCCGGTCGCGGCGCGGATCGCCGCCGTCAGCGCGGCGAGCAGGGGGCCGCGACCGGTGCGGAAGGGTTTGCCCGAAAGCTGCCAGTCGATTTCATGGTCGAGCTTGTGACGCCGGAAGATGGCTTCGCAGCGGATCTTGAGTTCTTCGGCGCTGGAAACCGGGGCGAAGCGGAAATTGAACAGGACTTCGCATTCGCCGGGGATGACGTTGTTGGCGCCCGTTCCGGCGTGGATGTTGGAAACCTGGCAGGAGGTGGGCGGGAAGAATTCGTCGCCATCGTCCCAGTCCGTGGCGATGAGTTCGGCCAGCGCGGGCGCGAGGGTGTGTATCGGGTTGCGGGCGCGATCCGGATAGGCGACATGCCCCTGCTGGCCGCGCACTTTCATTACCGCCGACAGCGAGCCGCGCCGCCCGTTCTTGATGGTGTCCCCGAAGCGCGCCTCGCAGGTCGGCTCGCCGACGATGCAATAGTCCAGCCGCTCGCCGCGCGCGCGCAACGCTTCGACGACTTTCGCCGTGCCGTCGACGGCGGCGCCTTCTTCGTCGGAGGTGAGCAGTACGGCGATGCTGCCCGCGTGATCCGGGTGCGCGGCGATGAAGGTTTCGATGGCGACGATAAACGCGGCCAGCGAGGTTTTCATGTCGGCCGCGCCGCGCCCGTAGAGATGACCGTCCCGGATTTCCGGCGCGAAGGGCGGACTCCGCCAGGCGCTTTCCGGCCCGCTCGGCACGACGTCGACATGCCCGGCGAGACAGATGACGGGGCTTGCGTCGCCGCGCCGCGCCCACAGGTTGCGCACGCCGCCGCTATCGAAACGCGCCAGGCGGAAACCAAGCGGCGCGAGGCGCTCGGCGAGCAGCCCGATGCAGCCGCCGTCCTCCGGCGTGAGCGAGGGGCGCGCGATCAGCCCGGCGGCCAGCGCCAGGACGGGATCGGTGGAAAGGCCGGGAATGTCCGTCATGTTCGCGCGACCCGCTTCAGTTATCCCGGTCGAGGATGAAATGCTGGAACGAGGCGGCGGGCATGGGTTGTTCTAGACCGGCGGCGGTCTTGGCGTCCGCATGCTTCTTGTGCGACGCGATGGCGCCGCCGTTGTCGATGAGCCAGTGCAGATTGGTGGGCGAATCGGCGTTGGCGAGCGCTTCGTCAAGCGAAATACGCGCTTCGTTGTAGAGGCGGTACAAGTCTTGCTCGAACGTCCGCGAGCCGGGGGCAAGGCTCTGCTCCATCGCTTCTTTGATGCTCCCGATCTCGCCCGCCTGGATGAGATCGGCGATATGGCGGGTGTTCAGCAGGATTTCCACGGCGGGAATGCGTTGCCCGTCATGCCCTATGACCAGCCGTTGCGAAATGATGGCGCGCAGCGCCACCGAGAGGTCGAGATAAAGCAGGCCCCGGTTTTCGAGCGGAAAGAAGTTCACGATCCGGTTCAGGGCGTGATAGGCGTTGTTTGCGTGCAATGTGGCCAGGCAAAGGTGGCCGGTCTGCGAATAGGCTAGCGCCGCCTGCATGGTTTCGCGGTCGCGGATTTCTCCGATCAGGATGCAGTCCGGCGCTTGCCGCATCGCATTGCGCAGGGCATTGCCCCAGTTGTGCGTGTCGATGCCGACTTCGCGCTGGTTGACAATGGACTGGCTATGCCGGAAAAGAAATTCGATCGGGTCCTCGATGGTGAGTACGTGCCCGGTGCGGTTGCGGATGCGGTGATCGAGCATCGCGGCCAGCGTCGTCGATTTGCCCGCGCCGGTCGCCCCGACAACCAGCGCGAGGCCGCGCTTTGCCATGACTAGTTCATTGAGGATCGGGGGCAGCCCCAGGGACTCGGCGCTCGGGATGATGCTTTGGATGAAACGCACCACGACCGCCACCGAGTTGCGCTGCCAGAATACGTTGACGCGGAAATTGCCGAGATCGTGCCGCCCGAAAGAAAGATTCAGTTCGCGCTCGCGCTCGAAACGCTCGATCTGCTCGGGCGTCATCATCTCGTAGACCATCTTCCGGATCGTATCGGGCTGCATGACCCAATCATTGACCGGCGTGGAAACCCCTTGGACCTTGATGTGGATCGGCGCGCCGGCGGTGATGAAAATATCCGACGCTTGCTTTTCGGCCATCATTGAGAATAGCTTGTCGAAAACCACTGGCTATCTTCCCCCCGCAGGCGATCCGGCGCGAAATCAGGTGCGCAGCAGATCGTTGATCGAGGTCTTTTCCCGCGTTTGGGCGTCCACCTTCTTTACGATCACGGCGCAATACAAGCTGTATTGTCCGTCGGCGGAAGGCAGGGATCCCGGTACTACTACCGATCCCGCTGGTACGCGGCCATAGTGGATTTGCCGGCTTTCGCGGTCATAGATTTTCGTGCTCTGGCCGAGATACACCCCCATCGAGAGTACCGCGTTTTCTTCCACGATCACCCCTTCCACCACTTCGGAGCGCGCGCCGATGAATACGTTGTCTTCGATGATCACCGGCCCGGCCTGCACGGGTTCCAGCACGCCGCCGATGCCGACGCCGCCGGAAAGGTGAACGTGCTTGCCGATCTGCGCGCAGGAGCCGACGGTGGCCCAGGTATCGACCATCGTCCCTTCGTCGATCCGCGCCCCGATGTTGACGTAAGAGGGCATCAGCACTACGTTCCTGCCGATGAAACTACCGCGCCGCGCCACGGCGGGCGGCGCCACGCGGAACCCGGCGGCGCGGAACTGCTCCGGCGTGTAATTGCCGAACTTTGTCGGCACTTTGTCGAAAAACCCCAGGCCGCCCGCGCCGGACGGCTCGTTATCGCGCAGACGAAACGAAATCAGCACGGCTTTTTTGATCCACTGGTTGACGACCCACTGTCCGTCCCGCTTTTCGGCTACGCGCAAGGCGCCGGAATCCAGCCCGGCGATGACGGTCTCGACGGCGTCGCGCACTTCGGCAGGCGCGGCTTGCGGCGATAAATCGGCGCGGTTCTCGAAAGCTTTGTCGACGATTTTCTGGATGTTTTGCATGGATGCTCCCTGGGGAAAGACGATGGTCGAAGTTTCCGCGCGGGGACGGAGAGGCCGCCCCCGCGGCAGCGCCACATTATAGGCAGCGCGCGGGCGGTGTAACGCCGGGCGGAGGGGAATTCCCGAGAAGAATCCGCTCGCCCGGCGACGCGGAGGCCGGCGGTCTTGATGAGGCTCCCGTTTGGACAGTAGGCGGATTTCGACGGCACGATCCATCGGCGGGCGCTGCGACCAGTCGTCCGCGAGGTGAAAGTCGATATCGCGTTCGATCCGGACGTGGCGGCTTGGTACAAAGCGCAAACAGACTTCTGGAAAATGCTTGCGTGGGCGTGACAGGCGTTGGTCCGTCTCGCCCGGTTAAAATGCGCGCATGACTGCCATCGCTTCCTCCGGCGCCCCTGTCGCGCCGCATTCTCCCCGCTTCGTCCACTTGCGCCTGCACACGGAGTATTCGATCACCGACGGTATCGTCCAGATCGACCAGGCGCTTGCCGCCGCCGCCGAGGATGGCATGCCCGC
>JAIRMC010000036.1 GCA_031258965.1 Azoarcus sp.
GAGAAGGACATTTCCAGCGCTTCAGAGGCCGCCTTGGCGGTCTCGAAACGCTCCCGCGGGTCGCTCAAGGGCCTGTCCGGCGGGGCGGTCAGCAACAGGGCAGGAATGCGCTCATGTTCACCGGGGGGCATTTGTTCCAGACACTCCCCGACGGCATAGCGCCCCCATAAGGCCAGCCGCCGTGCGCCCCAGATGTCTTCGTTCATCAACCGTGCCACGCGGATGGGGGATCCATCGTCGGCCCTGTATGGGCTTTCAGCAAAGTTGTCCATACCCGCGCGTAGCGCGCAACTGGCCGCCGGGGCGTTGTAACCCACCGCGCAGCAGATGCCGCAGGCCGTCACGCGCAAGGGCGGCCATTTTACGGGGACTTCGCTCATGCCGCCTCCTGCGAGAAACATCCGGCACAGCCTTCGAGCAAGGCGCGGATGAGCAGTAAGGCAGATTTAATATTGGTATTCATGCTTACTTTCCGTTTTTCTCCATTTCTTCCAGCGCCAGGATTTTCTCCATCGTATCGAAGATGACGATTTCGTTCCATTGGCCGTTTTCCATGAATACCGCGCCATATAACCCCGCCAGGAGCAGCACGCCATCCGCCGTGGAAAGGTTGCCGCCGCAGGCTCTGACCGTTGTGGGAACATCGGCTCTTTTCATGCGGCCCTTGTGGATTGTCCACAGGCCATAGTCGTTCGTACACCAGACCCGGTCTTCATACCAGACCATATCCCGGAAGGGCAGCGAAAGCCCCAGGGCGCCCGACAACCCCATGCCGCTCAGGTGTTTCCAGCGATCACCCCCGCCCATAAAGGTGTTGCCGCCATAGCCGGATATATAGACGTTGCCATCACCGCCGCAGCAGACTGTCGTCAGCGGAATATTGCTTGGAAAAGGAAGTTGCCGCCATTTCTTGCCATCGTAGTGCCAGACATCGCCACGGCCACCGGCGGCATAAATATCGGTCTCGCTCCAGCCATCGAAATCTTCAAAACCGAATTGCCCAGCCGTTTTCCCTGAACCGTCCGGAAGCGGAATATCCTGACTGAACGATTGCCATTGACCGTCGCCAAGCCGTTTGCCGAATGAACGCCCGCCGCCGCAGGCATAAAGATAGCCCTCCAGTGATTTGAGCTTGCCAATATGACCACGGTCAAAGTCACCCTCCCGGCCCAAAGGTGTGTCTTCATGTGCGGGACCGCTACCCGTTACAAAACACCGGAGATCCAGTGAAGGATAAACAGAGGTTCGTTCGATACTGACGGAATGACTAGCCGGTTTTTGCGAAGCGCCTATGACCATGGCGTTCCAGTTACGGAAAGCGGCAGACCATTGTTTTCCAAGTGGCTCATCTCTTACATAGATGATGATACCCTTGGTACGTAGATTAGGGTCCCAATCATTTTTTTCCTCTTCTTCGACCTGTTCGTCGGTAAGCGAGGGTTCCGTCACAAAGACAAAGATGTCTTTATCGCGCACTACACAATCCCGGAACCAAAATCCGGCGTAATGCCATTTGAAGTACTTCTTGTATTCGTTCACAGTGATTAGCATTGTACTGCCCTCCATTATCGCGTAGTAACGTTGTCGGATGATTTTGGCGATGCCTGTGTTCTACCAGTCCCATCACTAGGCGACAGTGTTTTCCCCTCGCAGTTGTAATTACGGTCCAGTTGTGCGCGCAGGCATTTTTTGTCGCATTGGAATCTAGCAGCACGACGGACCGCGTCGATTCCTTTTTCAGCCATGTCATTGTAAGAAATCTCAGTGGCGTTCTCCATTTTTCTGTAATGGCGTATTTCCTCCTGCAAATTTGCATGCGCATTTCCATGGGTTCCCCAGCCCGCATGGTTCGTTGAGCCTTCCAGGCACATAACCAGAGCATCATTTTTATTGTACCCAGGACAGCCCGCGTCCTTGACCGCCGAGTCCGGAATGATATGGTGCCCTGTCTGTCCGGGACAGCATCCCGTTCCATCCTTGTCGTTTTGGTCTTTATACTTGACCAACATACATTTCCGCGCGCGGATGCAGGCATCCATCATCGCAAGCAGGGACATCAAATTTGTGTAAGCTTTTGCCGGTTCATTCGTGATGTCGTCAAGAAGCTCTTTCATCTTGTCGTTTATGCCAAGAATAGACTCAAATGCTTTCAACGCCGCAGTACCTTTGTCTCCCATCAAGGCTGCAAGCGTTTTTGCGGTATCATAAAGGTCATATGCCGTCCAGGCCGCCATTAAAACTGGAACGACGACAGACCCGGCCAGTACCGCGCCAACGCCAGTTTTAACGCCGATTTTAATAGCCTGTTTCTTAACTATATCACTCACGACATTTTCAGGAAGGATCTCCTTGGCAAGTTCCACCATATCGTTCAATGAATTTCTTAGCATGTCGAGTTTTTTCAGCACCCCCATTTCCTGGAATTCTTCCAGAGCATTTTTCAGATTAGTTGCATCGAATTTATTGCCTTGAGGGGCCTTGGCCCACAAACCCGAGCAATGATCGTCCATCCAAGCGTTTTTTGCCGTTTTTTTATAGTTTCCCTTCGCAACACTATCCAGTTTATCCGTTATCCTGGAAATATTTTCCGCAATCTCTTTTTTCTTTTTTCGTGCCTTGCCATCCTTGTCTTCTGGTTCGGACCTGCATGCTCTTTCGACCGCGCGAATATCCCTGTCGCACGCTTTGCGCGCGCTTGTATCCAGGTAAATATGCGTGGGGGTGTTGGCAACGGTTGCCATGGTCTTTATCCGTGGTTATGCATCATGGGATCGGGAAGGCTTGGCAGGAACATCAGGCCGCCTCCCGCGAGAAACACCCGGCACAGCCTTCGCCCATCCCCAGGCTGCGCGCCTGCCACCAGCGTTCATTCACAGCGCCTACCGCGATAGTGTCGAACTCCTGAATGCGCCGCCGGATGGGTGTGCTGGTTCGCCAGATGACGGAGAAGCGTTTTTGCTGCGTCTCAAAGTAGAGGGTGTCGGCAACCGCGTCCAGGGTTTCGGTGCCGTAGTCCCTGCGCAAGATGCGTACTTTCATCCCCGAAAGCGTCGGCAGCCTGAAGCGGTATTCCGGACATTCCGCCAGGATGTTGCGCAGATAGACGTCCACTCCGCCCTGGGGGTAGCCGATTTGCTGATCCTGCGGTGCGCATTGGTGGAAACGTTCGTCAAAGTCTTTCGGTAGAAACGGCGCAACATCGCGCTGCCACACTTCATCGAATGTGCCGGTGTATTGGCTGCGTGCTTGCCAATGCCGCCCCACCGCGCTCAGGGCGGCAGGCAGATACGCGCCGTCCGGGCTGCGCACCGGATGCTCTGGATATTCCAGATTGGGGAGGGGTTCGCCTTTGAGCATGTGCCCGGTGTGCGCGCCGCCCCAACCCATGCCAACAGGATTGTCCAGCAGGGTTTCGCTCAGGTCTTGTCCGTCCTGTGAGTACTCGCGCGTTCCGCCAAAGGCGTGCCCATGGTGCAGCGGCATCCTGACAAAAAGCTCCGGCTCGGTTGGTGTCAGCCCCGACTGGCCCTGTTGCCATTTCCTGGGGCCGATGACACGGAGACTCTTGCGCCAGTCGCCGATCCGCACGCAGGCTTCAAGATGACGCACGGGCCTGTTTGCGGGCGCGTGCGCGCAGGCATCGAACAAGACATCGCAACGCGGCTTGAAACGCACGTAATCCGCGCCGTAGCGCATGGCCGATGCGCCCGGCGCGCCGTAGTATTCATCGACGACGGACAACGGCGAAGGGCTGAGCGGACGCGGACGCTGGCGCGGCGCGGGCAGCGCCCAGGCGGCCTTGATGACGATCACCATGTGTTCGCGTCCACTGACATCGAGCGCCGGAAACACATCGCAGAGGTGGTGCCTGGAGGCGACGACCAGTTCCATTTCCGGCAAACCTCAGTTGATCTGCACGGAGCCGCCGCGAATGCGCTGGCTTGCGCTGGCATGGCTGGTGATGTGGATGCCGCGCAGCTGAATGCTGCCATCGGCTTGCAGCAGGATCACCGCTTCTCCGCAACGCAATTCCAGTTCCCCATCGGCCTCGATGACGGTGCGTTCCGGATGCCGTTCGATGTTGACGGGTTGCGCGCCTGTTATCTGCACGGTGGCGGCGGTTTCGGCCAGCAAGCCCAGAATGATGGGGCAATGCGCCAAACCGTTCTCGAAACCCAGGGCCACGCGCCGTCCAATGTCTTGCGTTTGCAACCTCACCAGCGCGCCAACGCATGTTTGCGGGCGCGCCAGCCCGTCTATTTGCACGCGGGCGCGCCCTTGTCCGTCAAAACCTTGCAGGGAGCCAAGCCGGA
The DNA here is from genome assembly GCA_031258965.1 of Azoarcus sp. Classification (GTDB taxonomy): domain Bacteria; phylum Pseudomonadota; class Gammaproteobacteria; order Burkholderiales; family Rhodocyclaceae; genus WRNU01. Next base: position 4,314 of record JAIRMC010000036.1, read on the forward strand.
TTCCGCCCGCGCGGGAATCGTTATCGGAAACGTTCGCCACCGGACGCCGCAAGAGCATGTCCAGGGCGCTGCCTTGCCCGGAATCCTGCGCTCCGTTTTCCGCCTGCGATGCCAATCCGGATAACTTTGCCGTCACTTCAGTTTCCAAGGATTTTTGCTCCCTTGAGGGTGATATTGCCATCGGCTTTGGTGACTTGCTCACCGGTCATCGTCACGATGAAATCGTTGCCGCTCAAAGTAATTGTCCCGTCCGATTTCATGACGAGCTTGCTCTTGCCCACTTCAAGCGTAATGCTGTCGCCCGCCGTGAAGGCAATGTTATGGCCCACTGTCGTGGCATGGTTGCCGTCGACTGTCTCGGTACGGTTCTGGTGAATCGTGACGGTCTCGTTCTGGTCGACCGTCTCGGTGCGGTTCTGATGAACCGTGATGGTCTCGTTGCCGTCGACCGTCTCGGTGCGGTGCCGATGCACCACCGTGGTCTCGTCCCGGTCGATGGTCTTTTTGCGATCCTGGCCCACCCAGTGGGTTTCGTCGACTTCGACTTCGATGTCCTGATTGCGCTCGGCGTGTAGCCAGACTTGTTCTTGCCCCTTGGCGTCCTCGAAGCGAAAGGCGTTGGCGTTGTCCAGCGTGCCCTCCAGGCTGGAACGGGTCAGGAAGCCCGATTGAGTCTGGTTTGCAGGCAGCTCCCACGGCGGCATCTGCCTAGCGTTGTAAACCCGGCCCGTGATGATTGGCCGATCCGGATCGCCATGCTCATAGTCGACGATGACTTCTTGCCCGATGCGCGGGATGTGGATGCCGCCGAAGTTCGTCCCCGCCCATGGATAGGCCACGCGAATCCAGCAGGAATCCCGCCCATCCTTCTGGCCGTATCGGTCCCAGTGGAAATGTACTTTCACCCGCCCATACGGGTCGGTGTGGATTTCGCTGCCCGCCGGGCCAACCACGACCGCCGTCTCGGGGCCGCGGGCGCGCGGCTTCGGCAGCGGTTGCCCGGCACGGTATTGCCGATTGGCGGGCATGGCCGCGATCTTGACGCTGAAGGATGCCCCTTCGCCCGCGCCGCCCGCGCCTTCGTAATCGTTGTTGACAACGTCGTACTCAGCCCAGGTGATGACGAAATCACGGTTCTGATCCGCGCGCGGGTGGTTGTAGAGCGTGAAACGGCAGCCGGGCACCGCCCCGCGCACGCGTCCGTCCAGTTCGATGATGTCCTGGTCGCGTTGCAGGGCTTCGAGCCGTGCCATGGCGTAGGATTGGCCGTCGCTCGTCTCGATGTAGTCGCCAGGGTAGGTGTAGATTTCGTATTGGTCGAACAGATGCCCCCGCGGGTCGTTGTGTTCGGTGGTGAGGTCTTTCAAGGGGCGCTTGAAGTCGTAGTCGCGGTGCTGGAAGCGGCCCGGTTCGGGTTCGCGCGCCGCTTGCCAGATGGCGTAGTGGTCTTCGTCGGCGCGGGCTTCGTCGGGCGGGTAGAACGGGGTGCGTTCGTAGCCGCCGAACGGTTCATGCGTGCTGAAGTGATCGCCCAGGATCAGCGTCTCGCCCCCTTGGCCATGCTCGAACCAGTAGTAGATGCCTTCGTGCGTGAACAGGCGCTGGAGGAAATGGAGATCGGTTTCGCCGTACTGGACGAGGTATTCCCAGCTCTTGTAGGCGTTCTTCAGGCGCCACTCGAAGCGGATGGCGTTGTTGTTGAGCACTTCGCTTGCGATCTCCTGCACGGTGAGGTTCTGCCATATCTTGAAGTCCGAGCGCCGCGAGGCGTGCCACAACCTGGGGGCGATCACCGCTTCATAGACCCAATGCTTGCCGTGTTGACTTTGCGCCGAGGCCCTGATGATCTGGCCGGAGAAATAACGCTTGATGTCGCGCTGCGCTTCGAGTTCGACCGCCGCTACTTCGCCAATGAGCGCCTGGCAGTTAATGTTGGGATTGTCGGACTTGAGGCCGAGGGTGAATTCGTAAGGCCCGGAGAGCATCTCGCGGCCTCTCAGAGACGTGGCCCACCAGGTTTCGCCAAGCGGGGTGTGTGCGATCAGGGCGCGATGCATAGAGGGTATTCCTTGCAAAAGTAGAACAGTAATGGTTTCAGCAGCGGTTCTTTCTTTCGGTCAGGTTGGGACTTTACACCATTGAGACAGGGGGTTTCCCAATGGCGTCAGGAAATGATGAACCGGCGTCATTGTGAGGCGGGCGCGCCGTGACAATCCCTGCGCAGCACTGGCGGTTTCGTTTGGCTCGCAATGACAGTTTGATCAGAGGCGGCTCAACGTCCGCGCAAAAAGAAGCGGTCGAGTTCGTCCAGGGTGAGTTGTGTCCAGGTCGGGCGGCCGTGGTTGCACTGATCCGCACGTTCGGTGGCTTCCATGTCGCGCAAAAGGGCATTCATTTCAGGTATGGCGAGTTGTCGATGCGCACGCACCGCGCCGTGGCAGGCCATGGTGGCGAGCAATTCATTGCGTCGCAGGGTGACGACATCCGAGGCCGGATATTCGCTGAGTTCTTCCAGTAACTCGTGCAGCAAATCCGCAATTGCCGCGTTGGCGAGAAGCGCGGGAACGCTCCGCACGGCAAGTTCACACGGCCCGGCGGCGGAAACCTCGAAGCCCATGCGCAGCAGAGCTTCGGCGCAGGATTCCGCCGTCGCCATCTCCAAGGGGGTTGCCGAGAATACTGCCGGAATCAGCAGGCGTTGCACCGAAGGCGTGCCGTCGAGCACGGTCTTGAGCTTTTCGTAAAGGATGCGTTCGTGGGCGGCGTGCATGTCCACCAGCACGAGACCCTGTGCGTTCTGCGCCAGGATGTAGATGCCATGCAGTTGGGCGAGCGCGTAGCCGAGCGGCGCGTCGCTGCTCCCGGCGGGCGGGGGATGGGGTTCCGGCGCGGGCGCGGCGCTTTGGCTTGGCGCGGCAATGGGCGGATGGGCACGGGCGGCGAAACTGAAATACGCCTGGCTAGCGGAATCCATGACCGCTCGGCTTGGCGTGACGGGCGGGAGATAGCGGCTCGCGGCGGCGTGGGCGGGCGCGTCGGTCGCTGGCGGCGGCGCGTTGGGGGAAGGCGTTGGCGTCTCTGTGTCTGCCTGCCCCGCGCTCGATTCGCCCAGCGCGCGGTTCAGCGCGTGAAAGACGAATTGATGCACGGCGTTTGATTCGCGGAAACGGACTTCGGTCTTGGCCGGATGCACGTTGACGTCGACGCTTGCCGGGTCGAGTTCGAGGAACAGGACGTAGGCTGGAAACCGGTTGCTGTACAAGATGTCGGCATAGGCTTGCGCGACGGCGTGGGCGAGCAGCCTGTCGCGCACATGGCGGCCATTGACGAAGAAGTATTGTGCGTCGCGCCGGTTGCGGGCGTAGGCGGGCAGGCTGGCGAAGCCGGTGAGCCGTAGCGCGCCCTCGGCGCGAATCTCCCGCGCATTGGCGAGGAAGTCGTCGCCCATCAGGGCGGCGATGCGCGTCCGCGCGTCGCCGGGGGGAAGCCGGTGGAGGATGCGCCCGTTGTGGGTGAGCCGCATGCCAATATCGGGCCGGGCGAGCGCAATACGATAGAAGGTTTCGTCGCAGTGTGCGTATTCGGTGGCGTCGGTCTTGAGGAATTTGCGCCGCGCCGGGGTGTTGTAATAGAGGTCGGCCACGTCGATCATCGTGCCGCGATTGAGTGGCGCCGGGGCTGGTTCGCGGTTTTCGTTGTCGATCCGCCAAGCGTGGGCAGCTCCTTCGGTACGGCTGACGAGCACGACGCGCGCCACGGCGGCGATGGCCGCCAGCGCCTCGCCGCGAAATCCCATGGTGTTCACACGTTCGAGGTCGCCAAGGCTGACGATCTTGCTGGTGGCGTGGCGCTCCAGCGCAAGCGCGAGTTCGTCGCGTTCGATGCCGCAACCGTCGTCGGTGACGCGGATGCGGCGCACGCCGCCGTCCTCCAGTTGTACGTCGATGGTGCACGCTCCGGCGTCGAGCGCGTTTTCCATGACTTCCTTGAGTACCGCGGCCGGGCGCTCGACCACTTCGCCCGCGGCGATCTGGTTGATGAGTAATTCGGGCAGGCGGTGGATGGCGCTCATGGCGGGGAGGCCGTCACAATATTTCCGAGGCGTAGTCGGCCAGGCGCGAGCGTTCGCCGCGTTGCAGGGTGATATGCCCGGCGTGCGCCCAACCCTTGAAGCGGTCGACGACGAAGGAAAGCCCCGACGAGCCTTCGGTGAGATAGGGCGTGTCGATCTGGGCGATGTTGCCGAGGCAGACGACCTTGGTACCGGGGCCTGCGCGGGTGACAAGCGTTTTCATCTGCTTGGGCGTGAGATTCTGCGCTTCGTCGATGATGAGGAATTTCTGGATGAAGGTACGTCCGCGCATGAAATTCAGGCTCTTGATCTTGATGCGGCTGCGCACGAGATCGGCCGCCGCGGCGCGTCCCCATTGCCCGCCTTCTCCAATGCCGCCGTTGAGCACGTCAAGATTGTCTTCGAGCGCGCCCATCCAGGGGGCCATTTTTTCTTCTTCGGAACCGGGCAGGAAGCCGATGTCCTCGCCCACCGGCACAGTGACGCGGGTCATGATGATTTCGGAATAGCGCCGCGTTTCCAGCACCTGCGTGAGTCCGGCGGCGAGCGTGAGCAGCGTCTTGCCGCTGCCCGCCTGCCCGAGCAGGGTCACGAAGTCGATATCCGGATTCATCAGCAGATTGAGGGCGAAATTCTGTTCGCGGTTTCGCGCCGTGATTCCCCAGACATTGTTCCTGCCGTGGCGGTAATCGGCCAGGGTTTCGAGAACGGCGGTGCGGCCGGCCTGTTCGCGCACCCACGCCTCAAAGGGTTTGCCGCCGTCCTGGTAGACGAATTCATTGCGCAACAGGCGGCTCGCCAGCGTCCCGGTCACGCGGTAGGCCGTGCGCCCCTCGTTTTTCCAGGATTCCATGCCGGAGGCGTGCGTTTCCCAGAAATCGCCGGGCAGTTCGCACGCGCCGCTGTAGAGCAGGTCGCTGTCCTCCAGCACCTTGTCGTTGAAGTAATCCTGCGCCGCCAGCCCCAGGGCGCGGGCCTTGATCCGCATGTTGATGTCTTTCGACACCAGGATCACCGGGCGCGCCGGGTCGCGTTGGGCGAGGAACATCACTACCGAGAGAATCTGGTTGTCGCCCTTGGCCGTGGGCAATCCCGGCGGCAGTTCGGCGCTGATCGCCTCGGTTTGCAGGAAGAGCCGTCCCGTCGCCAGTCCGTGCGAGGGCACATCGAGCGCAATGCCGCCGCTGATGCCGTCCGGAATGGCGGAGACGATTTCGTCCAGGCTGCGGCTGGCCTGCCGGGCGTTGCGCGCGACTTCCGACAAGCCCTTCTTGCTGTTGTCGAGTTCCTCCAGCGTCATGATGGGGATGTAGACATCGTGCTCCTCGAAGCGGAACAGGCTCGTGGGGTCGTGCATGAGCACATTGGTATCGAGCACGAAAAGCTTGCTTGCCTGCGAAGTGGCGTGTTTTCTGGATTTAGGCATCGGGGGTTCTCACTGTTATCAATTCATTTCCTGCCGGAACGTTTCCGCCAACGCGGCGAGCCGCGCCGTCGAGGCGTCTTGTTCGCCCGCCTGGCCCGCCGCCAGCGCGCGCGCCATCTCCTTGCCAAGCTCCACCCCGTACTGGTCGAACGGGTTGATGCCCCAGATCCATCCCTGCACGAAAACCTTGTGCTCATACAGCGCGAGCAGTGCGCCGAGATGGAAAGCGTCGAGCCGGGGCAGCAGCAGAACCGTGCTCGGCCGGCCGCCCGCACAGACGAGATGGGGCGCGAGGCGCGCGATTTCGGCCACGGGCAGGCCGCGACGGGCAAGGGCGGCGCGAGCGGCGGTCAGATTGCGTCCGGTCATCAGCGCAGCGGCCTGGGCAAGCGCGTTATCGACGAGCGCGCGCTGGCGCGGATCATCCCCGCCGGCCGGGACGATGAAATCAAGCGCCACCCGGCGGCAGCCCTGATAGAGCAACTGATGGAACGCATGCTGCCCGACCGTGCCCGCGCCGCCCCAGACAATCGGGGCGGTAGCCACCGCGCTTCGGCTGCCGTCGCGCAACGCGCATTTGCCGTTGCTTTCCATCTCAAGCTGCTGGAGCCAGGCCGGAAAGCTGCGCAGGCCGTGCGCGTAAGGCAGCGCGGCAAGGCTTTCAATACCGAGGAAATCCGTGTTCCACAAACCGGCCAGCCCCATCCAGACCGGCAGATTGCGCTCGAAAGGCGCATTGCGGAAATGCTCGTCCATCGCCTGCCCGCCCGCGAGGAACTCATCAAAAGCGCCGCCGATGGCCGCGAGCACTGGTAGACCGGTGGCCGACCACACCGAATAGCGCCCGCCGATCCATTCGGGCAGCGGAAAAATTCTCTCAGGGCGGATGCCGAACGCCGCCGCCGCCTCGACCGCGTTGCTCACTGCGGCGAAATGCGCGCCAATATCGGCATCGCGGTCGAGATTCCCGCGCAGCCATTGGCGGGCGGCTTCGGCGTTGGCGAGCGTCTCCGCCGTGCCGAAGCTCTTGGAAGAAATGAGGAAAAGGGTGCTCGCGGCCTCCGCGCGAGCAAGCGCGGCATCCAGGTCGCACGGGTCGACATTGGCGACGAAATCAATGTCGAGACCGTCGCTCTCCGACGGGAGACCCGCCAGCGCCTCGACCGCGAGACGGGGGCCGAGGTCGGAGCCGCCGATGCCGATGTTTATCAGGCGGTGGATCGGCTTGCCTGTGCTGCCGGTGAGTTTGCCCTCCCGCAAGGCGAAAGCGAACGCGCGCACGGCGCGGGTACCGCCCGCCTCGCGCCCGCCCGGCAGCGGGCAGCCGCCGCGCATGGCCATGTGAGCCGCGGCGCGGCCTTCGGTGAAATTGACCGCCTCTCCGGCGAACAGGCTGCGGATGCCTTCATCCAGCCGTGCCTCGCGCGCAAGCTCGATGAGATCGGCGAGCGCGGCATCGTCGAAGCACTGCTTGGAAAAATCGGCGGCGAGCGCGCTTCGCCGGGGTTCGGCGGGGTGGGGGAAGTTCAGGGAAAGGCGTTCGGCGCGGCCAGGGTCGTCGGTGAAGAAGTCGCGCAGGGGGCGTTCGCCGAGCCGCCGCGCGTGGGCGGAAAGCGCCGCCCATGTTGGCAGGCGTTGCGGTGCGGTGAAGGTTTCAGTCACGATCCGGGCGCATGTAAAGAAGCAGGGCTTCGTATTGTTTGCCGCCGCCATGGCGGAAATTCCATACCGGCTCCCATCCAGCGACCCCGGACGGTTCCTCGTTCTTGCGGTCGACATAGATCAGCAGCAGGCGGCATGGCGTGTCGCCCTCGACGAAAGGTTCGGGGCGCAGACCGGCATAATAATCGAGCATCCCCCGAATCGAAAAAGGCAGTCTGTCGCTGGCGACACATTCGCCGGGGCGCGCCGCCAGGGCCTCGCCGAGCGCCCGCGCCATGGGCCGGTAACCGCGGCTGTGGTCGAACCAGGGCATCAACAGCGTCACCGCCAGGCACAGCAGCATCGTCATGCCCATGGCCCAACTTGCCGCGCCGCGTCCCGGCGTGCGCGGCAGCCCCCAGGCCAGGGCGATCCAAAGCAGGCAGATGCTGATGCCCGCCAATGTCTTGGGAAGCGCGTCGGCCAGCATGAACGCGGGCGCAATGCGGGCGATGTGCCGGGCAAGGCCGGGCGGCCAAGCAAAGACCTGGGCCGTCCAGGCGATCCATACGAGGATGGCGAATACGCCGAATGTCATCGCCGAAAACCAGTGGAAGGCATTGGCCGCGCCGCGCCGCAAGGTCGATAGGCCGCCCGCCGCCAGCAGCGCCATCGGGGGCAAGAGCGGCAACATGGCGGGTGGAGAGTAATCCGCGAAGATACCCAGCAAAAGCAGGGTGATCGCCATGGAGAGCAGGGGCAGCAGCCAGCGCAACTGGAAAAGGCGTCGGCGCTCGTGCCACAGCGCCCAGGACGCGAGCGGCCACAGCGGCCACAGGAACCAGCCCAGAAGCCCGGCGAAGCGGGCGAGTTCACCCGGCGCCAGGCCGTGTCCAGTGACATACAGCCATTGCTTGTGCCGCCAGAGCGCGAAGAGCGCGGGTGATTCCAGATGCAGGATGAGCGGCCATAGACCGCCCAGGCACGCGGCCAGCGCCAGCCCGGCGAGCAGGCCGCCGCTGGCGCGGGGGGTGCGGCACTCGGGGCTGAGCATGACGGCCAGCACGAAAAGCGGCGCGGTAAAGAGCAGTCCGGGCAGCCCGGCGGCGAGAACGGCCAGTGCGCAACCCAGGCCCGCTTGCAGGCTGCCGTGCAAGGGCCGTTCAGGGATGTGGGCGATACCCGCGAGAACGAGGGCGACCATCGCCATCAGTGCGATCAGCGGCTGGGTTTCGTGGGCGTGGAGAACCAGCCCGAGCGTGCCGAGGACGAGCAATGCCGCGCGGGTGCGGGTTGGGCGGCCATGCAGGCGCTCGGCGGCGCGGGCAACCCAATAAACGGTCAGTGCGGTAAAAACGGCGCTCGCCAGCCGTGCGCCGTCGTGGGCCTCAAGCAGACCGCCCGTCAGCAGCGCAAGCAGCGCCGCGCACCAATAATAAAAAGGCGGGTAATCGGGCAAGGGAAAACCGCCAACCTGCGGGAAAAGCAGTCCTTCGCCCTGGAGCATCGAAAATACCGGCCCGAAATAACGGATGTCGTCGCCGCGCCAGGGATCGTGTCCGATCAGGCCGGTAAGCAGGTAAAACCCGGCGAGCAGGGCCAGGCCGGCAGTGCCGTACAGGCGGCGGCGAAAAAGGGAAGGCGGGGCTTGTGGCTCGCGAATCATCGTGGGGCGGGCAGCGGAAAAGGCTTCGCATTGTAACCCTCCGGAATGGCTTCCGGAGGGAATGCCAGCGAGATTGCGCGGCGTGGCCGCCCGTCATGCGCTAGATCGGATTGACGATGAACCGTCCAGGACCGCCTCCGGCCATGCCGTCTCCAGTCGCGGCAAGCGTAACCCGCACGACGTCAAAAGAAAGATGAGCAACTTCAACCTCCAAAAACGCGGACAGCCACTCAACCATCCTTGTCTGCTGGTAATACAAATATGTTCTATCCAAACAGTATTGCCGCCAAACCGGATAAATCAAAAGCCCTCGGCTGGGGATATTCAAGTATCTTGACATGGGCGCGGGGGCTGCCTAGCATGCTAGCCGTGGTTCAAAGTACGACGGTTATCGCCCCTTGCAATGACGGCAACCATACATTCCATGACAACATCGACAACGGTACCCGCCCCCCGTTTCATCCGCACCCCTGCTGATGCAGCTTGCCTTCTGTCTCTATAAATACTTCCCGTTCGGCGGGCTGCAACGCGATTTCCTGCGCATTGCGCTTGCCTGCCAGGCGCGCGGCCATGGCATCCGCGTCTACACGCTCGAATGGCGGGGAAAACGCCCGGCGGGGTTCGAGCTGGTGCGCGTTCCGGCGCGGGCGTGGTGGAATCATTCCCGCTACCGCAAGTTCAGCGCCTGGGTCCAGGCCGATCTCGCGCGCCGTCCTGTCGGGCGCGTCATCGGTTTCAATAAAATGCCCGGCCTCGACATCTATTACGCCGCCGATCCCTGTTATGAAGAAATGGCCCACACCCTGCGCAACCCGCTTTATCGCCTGAGCGAACGCTACCGGCATTTCGCCGCCTGGGAGCGCGCGGTGTTCGCGCCCGAGAGCCGCACCGAAATCCTGATGATCTCCGGCATGCAGCAGCCTTTTTTCATGCGCCATTACGGCACCCCGGCGGAACGCTTCCATCCGCTGCCGCCGGGTATTTCGCCAGACCGCCGCGCCCCGCCGGACGCGCCCGCCATCCGCGCCGCGTTCCGCGCCGAATTCGGCCTGGGCGACGACGATCTCCTGCTGCTGCAAATCGGCTCCGGCTTCAAGACCAAGGGACTCGACCGCGGCATCAAGGCGCTGGCCGCGCTCCCCGACGCCTTGCGCGCCCGCACGCGCCTCATCGCCCTCGGCGACGACGATCCGCGCCCCTTCCTGCGTCAAGCCAGGGCGCTCGGCCTCGGCGAGCGGGTCGCCATCCTGCGAGGCCGCGAGGACGTGCCGCGCTTCCTGCTCGGCGGCGACCTGCTCATCCACCCGGCCTACAACGAAAATACCGGCACCGTCCTGCTCGAAGCCCTGGTCGCCGGACTGCCGGTGCTCGCCACAAACGTATGCGGCTATGCAAACTACATCGCCGAGGCCGGAGCGGGCCATCTCGTCGCCACGCCTTTCGCGCAAAAGGCGCTCGACACGGCGCTTGCCGGCTTGCTCGCCGATCCCGAGGCGCGGGCGCGCCATGCGCAAAGCGCCCTGGCTTTTGCCGAACAGGCCGACCTCTACAGCCTGCACGAGAAAGCCGCCGATTTCATCCTGGACTACCGCTGCGAGCCGCCGAAAAACGTATGAACGGAACCGCCCTCCGTCCGCCCTTCGACCGCCTCTGGGCCGGGCGCGATCCTTTTGCCGAAGCGGAATCCCTGCAAGGGCAGGTATTCCGCGAACTGGCCGGGCGGCGCACCTTGCGCACCGAGGTCGACGGGCGCGGCTATTTCGTCAAAATCCATCGCGGCGTCGGTTGGGGCGAAATCTTCAAGAACCTCGCCAGCCTGCGCCTGCCGGTACTCGGCGCGCGCAACGAATGGCGTGCGACCGGACGCCTTGCCGAACTCGGCGTCGATGCCCTGCGCGCGGTCGCCTTCGGCGAACGCGGCGGCAACCCGGCGCGGCGGCATTCCTTCATCATCACCGAGGAACTCGCCCCCACGATCAGCCTGGAGGACTATTGCCGCGACTGGGCGCGCACCGCGCCCGCGCTCAAGCGCGCCCTCATCGCCCGCGTGGCGGACATGGCAAGGCGGATGCACGAAGGCCGGGTCAATCACCGCGATTTCTACCTCTGCCACATCCTGCTCCACACCGACCCGCCGCCCACGCCCAAAGCGCTGCGCCTATCGCTGATCGACCTGCACCGCGCCCAGGTTCACGCCCTTGCGCTGCCCGCGCGCTGGCGGCGCAAGGATCTGGCCGGGCTGTATTTCTCGACACTCGAAATCGGCCTGACCCGGCGCGATCTGTTGCGTTTTCTCCGTATCTATTTCGACGCCCCGCCCCGCCGCCTTTTGCGGGAGAAAGCCGCCCTGCTCACATGGATCGAGCGTGAGGCCGCGCGGCTGGCCGAACGCTACCGGCGAAAAATTCTCCCCGCCGAAATGCGGAATACCGCACCATGAGCGCCCCCGATCCCCGACCCTGATTCCTGATGAGCATCTGGCGGTTGCTTCCTCCTTACGACGACGGCGAAACAGCCCGCGTCTTCCACTCGCTCGACGCCGTTTTTGCCCTGCGCGGCGAACAGGTCTCCCACGACCCACAGAGCGAAACGATCCGCGTCAACATCGGCGGCACGGTCTATTACGTCAAGCGTTACCGCCGCGCAGGCAAGAATCCGCTACGGCGCTGGTTGCTGCGGCCACGGGTACAGGCCGAATGGGAGAACCTCATCATGTTCGCCTCCTGGGGCATCGCCTGCCCCCCCGTGGCCGCTTACGGGCTGGAGCGCCGGGCGGGCCTCTTCATGCGCGGCGCGCTGATTACCCGCGAGCAGGCCGGCGCTGTCGACCTCGCCCGGCTGGCGTGCGAAGGCGATCCCCGCCTGCGCGATCGCGCATGGCTGGCCGCGGTTATCCCGCAGGTCGCGCAGATCGCCCGCACGATCCACGAGCACGGCTTCACCCACAACGATCTCAAGTGGCGCAACCTGCTCGTCGACAGTACGCCCGCGCTCTACCTGATCGACTGCCCCGGCGCGGAACGCTGGCCGGGGCCGTTCCTGCGCTACCGCATCGTCAAGGATCTGGCCTGCCTCGACAAAGTTGCCAAATACCAACTTTCCCGCGCCTGGCGGCTACGCTTCTTCCTCGCCTATACCGGCAGGCTCCGGCTCAACGCGAACGACAAACGCATGATCCGGCGCATCTTGAGGTTTTTCGAGGGGCGGGAATGAGCGGCGCGTGCCAGGAAGCCGCGGGACAAGCCCCTGTCTTGGACGCCGCCAGACTGGCCGCCACCCGCCGCGAGCCGCCCTTCCCCTTCGCGCTGCGGCTCGACGACAGCAGCCGCCTTGAGCTACTGCGCCCCCTGCGCATCCTGCCGGGCAAGCGCATCGTCGCGGAAGGTATCTGGAACGGGCAGCGCGTATTGGCAAAACTTTTCATCGCCTCCGGCAGCGCCCGCCACTGGCGGCGCGAACGCGACGGGCTCGCCCTGCTGGCGGCGGCGGACATCCCCACCACGCCGATACTTGCGGCGGGCACGCTCGCGGAGGGCGGTCATTACCTGCTCACCGCCTTCCTGCCCGACGCGCACAGCCTCGCCAGCGAGCTGGAAAATACCGGCGGCGAAGGCGGCAATGCGCGCACATGGCTGGAAGCCATCTGTGCGCGGCTCGGCCGGCTTCACGCCAGGGGCATCACCCACGGCGATCCGCACCCCGGCAACATCCTCATCGACGCGGGCGAACCGTTGCTCATCGACGGCGATGCCGTGCGCCAGCGCCCCACGCCCCTCTCCGGGCGGCAAGCCGACGCCATGCTCGCGAACCTTCTCGCCGGATTACCGCCGGAGAAAACGCTGGCTTCGCTCATCGACGCCTACCATGCGGGCAATCCCCACCATGCCCCTTCGCCCGCCGCATTGCAGGCGCAAATCGAAAAAAACCGCCGCGCGCGGCTCATGGACTACCTCGCCAAGACCGTGCGCCCCTGCACGCGCTTCGATGTGCGGCGCACGGCCAGCCGCTTCGTCGCCGTGGGCAGGGTCGACGCCGCCCCGCTCGCGCCCCTGCTCGCCGACCCCGACCGGGCGATGGCATCCGGCGTGCCGCTCAAGGACGGCCATACCGCTACCGTCGCCCGTGTCGAAGTCGATGGCCGGATGTTGGCCGTCAAACGTTACAACATCAAAAACACGGCGCATGCCCTTTCGCGGGCATGGCGTCCGAGCCGCGCATGGCATGCGTGGCGCGAAGGGCACCGCCTGCACTTTCTCGGCATCCACACCCCCATGCCGCGCGCGCTGATCGAAGAACGTCTCGGCCCGCTACGCCGCCGCGCTTGGCTGATTACCGACTACCACGGCGGATGTAGCCTGCTCGGGCGCCTTGCGCCCTACGTCGACGCCGCCGCCCCGCCGCCCGCCGAAAGCGCGGCGCTATTACGGTTCTTCACCACGCTGCACGCGCACCGCATCGCCCATGGCGACCTCAAGGCCAACAACCTGCTTTGGGACGAGACGCGAGGCATCATCGTCATCGACCTCGACGCCATGACCCAATACGCCCACGCCGCCGCCCACGCGCGCGCCTGGCGGCGCGACCGCGCGCGGCTGCTGGCCAACTGGCCCGCGGAAAGCGGACTACATCGCTGGCTGGACGCACACTTGGCGGAGTAAAGCCTGGACTTCCTCCGCGCTTCGGAAAACAAGAAGAAATAAACCCGCCGTAAACGTTTTTTGTCGGAAATGGAGGTGGCCGGCATTCTTCGGGCTGTCATTTTGCTGTCACGAACCCGCCCTAAAGTCAGCCCTGTTTCAACAACAGAACGAGGAAAGACGATCATGAGCAAACAATTCATGAAGCAATCCATTACGGCGCTTTGTTTGATGGCGGCGGGGATGGCGGGTGTGCAGGCGCAGAGCGGGGCGCGCGATGTAACCGGGGCGGGGGCGAGTTTTCCCGCGCCGCTTTATACGAAGTGGGCGGCGCAGTATCACGAGGCAACCGGCAACCGCATCAATTACCAATCGGTCGGCTCCAGCGCGGGGCTGAAGCAGGTGGAAGCAAAAACGGTGGATTTTGGCGCGTCCGACGCGCCGCTCACCGATGAGGAATTGCAGAAGAAGGGGCTGGTGCAGTTCCCGACGGTGGTCGGCGGCATTGTGCCGGTGGTGAATCTCACAGGAATAAAGCCCGGTACGCTCCGGCTCACGGGCCAGGTACTCGGCGATATTTACCTGGGCAAGATCACACGCTGGAATGATCCGGCCATCGTGGCGCTGAACCCCGGCCTGACGCTGACGGACGATGCCATCGCCGTGGTGCGGCGGGCGGATGGTTCGGGGACGAGCTTCGCTTTCACGCATTACCTGAGCGCGGTCAACGCGGAGTGGAAGGAGCGGGTCGGCACGGGAACGGCGGTGAACTGGCCGGTCGGGCTGGGCGGCAAGGGTAACGAAGGGGTCGCGGCTTTCGTCAAACGGCTCGATGGCGCGATTGGTTATGTCGAGTTCGCGTATGCGCACCGAAACGGCCTGTCGCATGCGCAATTGCAGAACGGCTCGGGGCGTTTCGTGCAGCCTTCGCAGGCGAGTTTCAAGGCAGCGGCGCTCGGGGCGGACTGGAAGAAGAGCTTCCACCAGATTCTGACGAACCAGCCGGGCGCGGAAGCATGGCCGATTACGTCGGCGACGTTTATCCTGATGCACCGGGCACAGGACAAACCCGTGCAGGCGGTGGCGTCCCTGGCGTTCTTCTCCTGGGCTTACAAGAATGGCGATGCGCTGGCGGAAGGGTTGGATTACGTGCCGATGCCGCAGGAGGTCAAGACGGTAATCGCGGATTCCTGGAAAAAGATTGTTAATGCGTCGTCAGGCAAGCCGGTCGGCGGACTTTAAAGGCGAACAGCGAGGAGACCCGGCCCGCCCCCCGCAAGGCCGGGCCGCTTTCGATCATCATGAACACATTCATTCTCGCCCTCCCCGGCCGCGGTCTGTCGAACGCGCTGGCCGACCGCTTGTTCGGCGCCCTGGCGCGCGGCGCGGCCTTGCTGACGCTGGCTTCGCTCTTCGGGATCATCATTTCTCTCGTCATCGGCGCCTGGCCCGCCATCCGCGAATTCGGTCCCGGTTTTTTGATCCACAACGC
>JAIRMC010000123.1 GCA_031258965.1 Azoarcus sp.
CTCGTCGGGTTGGACGCCACCTCCTGCACCCCGGCGAAAAACTCATCCATGGCCGGGCTGAGACCCGCCGTGGCGTCGGCGAGCAGATTGTCGATCTGCTGGATTTGCGCGGCGTAAGCTGAATAGGCGGATTTATTCGTTCCCGCGCTCAATACTTGGTTTTCGAGAAATTGATCGTAAGCCCGCGTGACCGCCACCATCCGCGTGCCATTGCCGAAAAAACCGGCCCCACTGAACTGCCCGTCCTGCGCGCTCTGGATGAGGCGCTGGCGGTGATAGCCGCTGGTATCGGCATTGGCGATATTGTGGCTGGTCGTCACCAGTTGACCTTGCGCGGCACTGACGCCGCTGAGTCCGATATTGAGCAGGCTGGACATCGTATTCCCCAATTTGCAGACAACAGACAGCCCCTTATTTGCAAGAACCCTGCCACCCCCCGCTGCAGGCATGACGGCCCACCGCGCCCGCGTGCGCATCCGGACGCATCCCACTGAAAACAGGCGAATCAACCACGCGGATGGAACAAGCGAAATATCCACGCGCCGACAAAGCGGCAAAATCGACCGAACACTTCTGCCGCCATCGGCAGGTGACCGTGGCCGCTCCAACGGGAGCGGCGCAAAAAATCGCCGGAGGAAATGCCGATTAAGTCAAGCATCATTTCCCCGCCGTGCAGTGCGTTCACGGTCGCGCGTCTCACCCACACTATGTCGAGCGGGTCGAGCAGCATGATCGGACAGCCTATCTGCCGGGTCGCCAACTGCACCAGCGGCGCGCCGGTGACGAGGTAGGATCGGAGGCAACGGCAGGCAACCATGCATGCTCGTCCGTCCACAGCAAACCGTCGGGCAATGCCAGCGCCACTCCAGGCGAGGTTCTTCAGTTGCATCGAAAAGGGAACACGGAGGCCACCGCGAATGCGGTTGCCGTTTTGCTGTCAAATAGCTAAAACGCCGTCATTGACCGCATCCGAAGGAGCCGTGCCATGGCCGTCCTGACCGTTCGCAACCTACCCGACGAAGTCCATCGCGCTTTGCGCGTGCGCGCCGCCGAACATGGGCGCAGCACCGAGGCCGAGGTGCGTTCCATCATCGAAAATGCGGTCAGGCCGGAAAGTCGTTTGAAGTTGGGTTCACTGCTGGCCGGGATCGGCAAGGAAGCTCATCTCACCGATGAACTGGTCGATCTGATAAACGACCGGGATCGCTCGCCGCCGCGCGAGATCAGCTTCGAATGATTTTGCTCGACACGAATGTGGTTTCCGAGCCGCTGCGCGTGACGCCCGACGCCCGCATTCCCGGCTGGATCGATGCGCAACCCATCGAAACGCTGTACCTGTCGGCCATCACGGTCGCCGAGTTACGCGTGGGGATCGCCAGGATGCCTGCGGGCAAGAAGCGCGACCGTCTGCGCGAACGCATCGAGACGCAGGTGTTGCCCCGGTTCTTCGGTCGGGTTCTGGCGTTCGATCTGGCCGCGACGCAGTCCTATGCCGGACCCATGACGAAGGCGCGCGCTGGCGGCGTTGCCATCGGCAACTACGACGGATGCATCGCGGCGATTGCGCTGGCCAACGGCCTGACGGTAGCCACGCGCGACACGACGCCGTTCAAGGCCGCAGGCGTCCCTGTTTTCAACCCGTGGCAGTCGTGATGCGCTGAACATCGGATTCGTTTACGCCGTGCGGGCGGCGTCCAGCGGTTGCGGCAGGCGCGCTTCATCGCGCCCATCGACCATGGCGCTGACCTTGTTGCCGCCAGCGGCCAGTTGTTTGCGCGGGCATGGACATATCATTGCCAACACCGCGAGACCGACTTCGACGATGCGCGTGAGTCCCTCATCCGTACCTTCGAGCGCGACAAGAATGGAAAATAAGGCCGGTCGGGGCTTTCAGCCGCTTTGCCCCACCATGCCGGTCACGCGGATCGTGCGCGACTCTGGCACCTCGCTGTTGGCGATGACCCGCAGCGAGGGCACGGCGCGGCGCAGGAATCTCGAAAGCAGCATGCGCAACTGCGCCGGAGCGAGCAGTACCGCCGGCAGGCCGATTTCTTCTTGCCGCTGCGCGAGTTGAGCCGTCTGGCGCAGCAGGGTATCGGCAAGACCCGGTTCGATGACGCCGTCGCCGCCCGTTCCCATGGCTTGCAGCAAAATGCGCTCCAGCCCCGGTTCGAGCGCCATGACCTGCACTTCCGCGTTTCCGGGGAACAAACTTTGGATGATGGCGCGGCCCAGCGCCTCGCGCACCCGCGCGGTAAGTTCGGCGGCATCCGGCGCGCGCGGCGCGTATTCGGCCAGCGTTTCGACGATGGTGCGCATATCGCGGATATTGACCTCCTCGGAGAGCAGGTTTTGCAACACCCGCTGTACGGTGGACACCGACAGTAGCTTGGGCACGAGGTCGTCGACAAGTTTGGGGATTTCCCGCCCGATGTGATCGAGCAGGGACTGGGTTTCCTGGCGGCCCAGGAGGTCGGCGGCATGGCTGAGGATGACGTGGTTGAGGTGCGTGGCGACGACGGTGCTGGCGTCAACCACGGTGTAGCCCAGCGAATGCGCTTGTTCGCGGGCGGCGCTGTCGATCCAGTACGCGGGCAGGCCGAAGGCAGGGTCGATCGTCTCGCGCCCGGCAAGCGGTCCGCCGACCCTGCCAGGGTTGATGGCGAGGAACTGGCCGGGAAAAGCCTCGCCGAGAGCGGCTTCGACGCCCTTGAGGGTGATGCGGTAGGCGTTGGGCTTGAGTTCGAGATTGTCGCGGATATGCACGGGCGGGGCGAGAAAGCCCACCTCCTGCGCGAACTTCTTGCGCAGACCACGGATGCGGCGCAAAAGCTCGCCATCCTGCCCCTTGTCGACCATCGGAATCAGGCGATAGCCCACTTCGAGACCAAGCACGTCGACGAGGGCGACGTCCTGCCAACTGGCTTCCTGCGCTTCGACAGCCTGTGTTTCGGCCCCGGTTTCCGCCTCGGGCGGCAGCATTTCCGCGCCCGCCGTCCGCCGCTTGGCGCGCATCCACGCCAGCGCGCCTATCACGGAGGCGAACAGGAGAAACACCATGTTGGGCATGCCCGGGATCAGGCCGAGTACGCCGACGATGGCGGCGGTCAGGCCGAGCACCTGTGTGTTGTCGAAGACTTGCCCCACGATTTGCGCGCCGATGTCGTCGTCGTCTCCCACCCGCGAGACGACGAGACCGGCGGCCACCGAGATGATGAGCGAGGGAATCTGCGCCACCAGGCCGTCGCCAATGGTGAGAATGGTATAGGTATGGACGGCGTCGGCGAACGCCATGTCATGCTGCGCCACGCCGATGAAGAGTCCGCCGAGGATGTTGATGAGCAGGATCAGGATGCCCGCAATGGCGTCGCCGCGCACGAATTTGGACGCGCCATCCATGGCGCCGAAAAAGTCGGACTCCTGCGCGACTTCCTTGCGGCGCTGCTTGGCGGTCTTTTCGTCGATCAGCCCGGCGTTCAGGTCGGCGTCTATCGCCATCTGCTTGCCGGGCATCGCATCCAGCGTGAAGCGCGCGCTCACCTCGGCGATCCGCCCCGCGCCCTGGGTGATGACGACGAAGTTGATGATGGTGAGGATCACGAATACGACGATCCCCACGGCGGTATTACCGCCGACGAGAAATTGCCCGAATGCCTCGATGACCTTGCCCGCGGCGTCCGCGCCGCCATGTCCGGCAAGCAGGACGATGCGGGTCGATGCGACGTTGAGCGAGAGCCGCAACAGGGTCGTCACGAGCAATACCGTGGGGAAAGCGGAAAAGTCCAACGGCTTTCTCGCGTACATCGCCACGAGCATCACCATCACCGATATCGCAATGTTGAAGGTGAAGAACACATCGAGCAGGAATACCGGCAGCGGCAACACCATCATCGCCAGGATCATGATGATGAGAAGCGGCGCGGCCAGCGATCGCAAGAGCGCGGGCGTGAGGATCCGGCGGGCGTTCAAGAAGTTTTCTGTGGCCATGACGGAAATCAGCCTTCAGGCGGCGGACCGGGGTCGAATCCCTCGGGCACCGGCAGGTCGGCGGGCGGCGCGGGCGGCAGTTTGCCAGCGGCCATCGCCTCGTTGAGTTGATAAACATAAGCCATGACCTCGGCCACGGCGGTGAACAAAGCGGCGGGTATGGCCTGCTGCAATTCGCAATGCCTATAGAGCGCCCGCGCCAGTGCGGGCGCTTCGAGCAGGGCGACGGCATGCTCGCGCGCTGTTTCGCGGATTTTCAAGGCCAGTTCGCCGCGACCCTTGGCAACGACGATGGGCGCGGCCATGTTTTGGGCATCGTACCGGAGCGCCACGGAAAAATGCGTCGGGTTCGTCACCACCACATCGGCCTTCGGCACCTCGGCCATCATCCGGCGCCGCGCCATTTCGCGCTGCATGGCGCGGATGCGGCCCTTGATTTGCGGGTCGCCTTCCTGCTCCTTGTTCTCGCGCTTGACTTCTTCTTTCGTCATGCGCAGGTTCTTGTGGTATTGCCATAACTGGAATGGCACATCGAACAACGCAAGCAGTCCCAGGCTGGACACGATCAACAGCGCGATCCAGATCACCGTGCCCGCGAAATCGGCTATCGCCATCGGCAGCGGCTCGGTCATGAAATCGAAAAGATGATCGCGGTTGCGCCACAACACCATCGCGCCCACCCCGCCGATGAGCGCCGCCTTCATCACTGCCTTCAGCATCTCGGCCAGGCCGTGCAGCGAAAACATGCGCTTGATCCCCTGCAAGGGATTCAGGCGGTCGAACTTCAGGCCCAATACCTTGGGCGCAAGCAAGAAACCGCCCAGGGCGAGCGGCGACGCCACCGCCGCCACCATGAGCGCGGCAAAAAGCGGCATCAGCGTCAATAGCGCCCCGCCAAGCATCGTTTGCAGGAAGTTGGCGATGCCCATGCCCGTCTGGTCGAACGCCATCGCGCGGTCGAACGAAAAAGCCTGGCGCAATACCCCAAGAAGCCGCTCGCCCATCCATCCGCCGAGCAGCCACAAGAAAAGCACCCCCGTCATCGTGACCAGGAAGGTCGACAACTCCCGCGATTGCGGAACCTGGCCCTCCTCGCGGGCCTGTTGCAATCGTCGGCCTGATGCCGGTTCGGTCTTGTCCTGATCGCTGTCTTCAGCAGCCACGTTCGGCCTCACACACCGTCCGCGCCCCGCCGGGCACTGACGCAAAACGATTAGCGGCATTATCCCCGCCGCCCAAAGCGGCCATGGCCGGATGTAGGCAGGAAAGCAGCGCCATTTCAGCGTTCCCGGAATCCACCCTCGAACGTAGTGCCTAAAAACGGCGTACCAATGCCGAAATTGACCGGAGGGCGGCAATTCCTATATAGTGCGCCGTCTTAACGACGGAGATGTGGCCGAGAGGTCGAAGGCACTCCCCTGCTAAGGGAGCATGCGGGCAAAACCTGCATCGAGGGTTCGAATCCCTCCGTCTCCGCCAGTTATATAATAAAATCAATGAGTTGTTAGCTATCTTTAAATTTAACCCGCATAAAAACCCACGATGCGACGTCTTCACCATCGGGGCGCCTGCGCCGATTGATCGGGCTGCCCCTGGAAACCAAATTGCGCTACGGACAGCCCGCCAAGGCGCTCGAAAACCTGTCAGATCAGTCAAAAAAAAGGCCCAATGCGAAAAAGGCGGATGGATCACTCCACCCGCCTCTTGGGTTTTTAGCGGCGGCGCTCGGTCTTCCGGAGAAGACGAGCGCCGCGTTTGCTGCTTAGAACAAGGGTTCGTCGAGCGCGAGCACCGAGGGGCCGCCCTGAGTGATTTCCGTCGCCAACCCATTGGCCTGTACCAGCCAATGCTGGGCGAAGTAGCGCGCCGTCGCCAGCTTGGCCTTGTAGTAGCCGTCGGCGGCGCCCGCATCGAGCTTGGCCTGCGCGATCTGCGCGGACTTGGCGAGCAGCCAGCCGCCAACCACGATGCCGGTGAGCTTGAGATACGGCACGGAACCCGCATGCACGACCTGCGGTTCAGCACCGTAGATGCCGATCAGCCATTCGGTGGCGGCGATCTGCGCTTTCACGGCTTCTTGCAGGCGCTTGCCGACATCGCCCAATTTGGCGTCACTCGCGAGTTTGTCGGCGTAGGCGGCGATGTCCTTGTACAAGCCGCGGGCGGTGAAGCCGACGTTGCCCGCTTCGTCCTTTTCGCGCGCGGTCTTGCGACCGACGAGGTCGTTGGCCTGGATGGCGGTGGTGCCTTCGTAAATGGCGGTGATGCGGGAGT
>JAIRMC010000086.1 GCA_031258965.1 Azoarcus sp.
GTCTCCCGCGCCAAGGCCACGGAACTGCTCGGCGCCATGTTGGGCGGCTTCAATATCCAGCCCTTGATTGCGCTGCTCGCCGACGCCGAGGTGGGCCTGATCGCCGCCGAGGCGCTGAAGAAAACGCTGCTGGTGTTCGATTATTTCCACGATGTGGCCGGACTCGCCAAATCCGGCAACGCCAACGCCAAAGCGGTGCTGCAATCCTGGGCCGATGCCGAATGGTTCACGTCCCGGCCCGAAGTGCCCGCGGTGCGGACGCTCACCGTCTTCAAGGTCGCGGGCGAAACCAATACCGACGACCTTTCCCCCGCGCCGGACGCCTGGTCGCGCCCCGACATTCCGCTCCACGCGCTCGCCATGCTCAAGAACCCGCGCCCCGGCATCGTGCCGGAAGAGGCTGGCGTGCGCGGGCCGGTGAAATTCCTTGAAGAACTGCGCGCCAAGGGGAATCTCGTCGCCTATGTCGGGGACGTGGTTGGCACCGGCTCCTCGCGCAAATCGGCGACCAATTCCGTGCTGTGGTTTACCGGCGAGGACATCCCCTTCGTGCCCAACAAACGTTTCGGCGGCGTGTGCCTGGGCAGCAAGATCGCGCCGATCTTCTTCAACACCATGGAGGACGCGGGGGCGCTGCCGATTGAAATCGACGTAAGTCAGATGGAGATGGGCGACGAAATCGTGTTGTCCGTCGATCACGCCACGGCGACCGTCACGGCAAGGAAAAACGGCGCGCTGATCGCCGAAGCCGCCCTGAAAACCCCGGTCATCCTCGATGAAGTGCGCGCCGGGGGGCGCATTCCGCTCATCATCGGGCGCGGCCTCACCGCGCGCGCGCGAGAAGCGCTGGGGCTGCCGCCATCCTCCCTTTTCCGCCTGCCGCAAACGCCCGTGGACAGCGGCAAAGGCTTTTCGCTCGCGCAGAAAATCGTCGGACGCGCCTGTGGCCTGCCGACCGTGGACGGCAGGCAGCAAGGCATCCGTCCGGGAACCTACTGCGAACCGAAAATGGCCACCGTCGGCTCGCAGGACACCACCGGCCCAATGACGCGCGACGAACTCAAGGACCTCGCCTGCCTCGGCTTTTCCGCCGACCTGGTGATGCAATCCTTCTGCCACACCGCCGCTTATCCCAAGCCCGTCGACATCAAGATGCACCGCGAGCTGCCCGACTTCATCAGCGCGCGCGGCGGCGTCGCCCTGCGTCCGGGCGACGGCGTCATCCACTCCTGGCTCAACCGGCTACTCCTACCCGATACCGTCGGCACGGGCGGCGATTCTCACACCCGCTTCCCGATCGGCATTTCCTTTCCCGCCGGTTCCGGCCTGGTCGCCTTCGCCGCCGCCACGGGCGTGATGCCGCTCGACATGCCGGAATCCGTACTCGTGCGCTTCAGGGGCAAGATGCGGCCCGGCGTCACCCTGCGCGATCTGGTCAACGCCATTCCGCTCTACGCGATCCGCCAGGGCCTGCTCACCGTCGAAAAACAGGGCAAGAAAAATATCTTCTCTGGCCGCATCCTGGAAATCGAGGGCCTGCCTGATCTCAAGGTCGAACAGGCGTTCGAGCTGACCGACGCTTCCGCCGAACGCTCCGCCGCTGGCTGTACGGTGCATCTGAACAAAGCGCCGGTCGTCGAATACCTGAACTCGAACATCGCGCTGATGAAGTGGATGATCGCCAACGGCTACCAGGACGCCCGCACCCTCGAGCGCCGCATCGCGGCCATGGAAAAGTGGGTCGCCGGGGGCGAACTCCTCCAGGCCGACGCCGATGCCGACTATGCCGCGGTAATCGACATCGACCTTGCCGACATCGGGGAACCCATCGTCGCCTGCCCCAACGATCCCGACGACGTGAAGCTCCTTTCCGAGGTCGCGGGCGACAGGATAGACGAAGTCTTCATCGGCTCCTGCATGACCAACATCGGCCACTTCCGCGCGGCGGGCAAGGTGCTGGAGGGCAAGACCGACATCCCCGCGCGGTTGTGGATCGCCCCGCCCACGAAGATGGACGCCATGATTCTCAACGAAGAAGGCTACTACGGCATTCTGGGCCGCTCCGGCGCGCGCATGGAAATGCCCGGATGCAGCCTGTGCATGGGCAACCAGGCGCAAATCCGCAAGGGCAGCACGGCGATGTCGACCTCCACCCGCAACTTCCCGAACCGGCTGGGGCTGGACACCCGCGTCTACCTCGGTTCGGCGGAACTGGCGGCGGTCTGCGCCCTGCTCGGCAGGATTCCCACCCCGGCGGAATATCTGGCGCAGGTCGAGGTTGTTAACAAAAAAGCCGCCGATATCTATCGCTACATGAATTTCGACCAGATTCCGGCATTCACGGAAGCGGCGGAAGCCGTGGTGGCGTAGAGCGTTCCAATGAAAACCCCGCATTGCGCGGGGTTTTCATCAAGCGCCCATGCGGGCGCATCCGTGCAGGACGCGCCGCTCACGATCTGGCGACCGTTCGCCGTTGCGTCCATCACGCCCCGCCCCGCCAGCAGCATTGCCCAGGTTTCGGGTTCCGGGACGGCGGCTGCGCCGAGCTTGGGACTGTGGTAGGCGCTGCCGCCATAATCCTGAGCCAGATAATAGAAACGGTTGCGCCAAAGGGCACAGGGCAAAACGTCCGGATGGACCAAATGCGTCCGGGCTTTACCGTTCCCGATAATTCTTGTCAAGAACTTGCCGTGGTCGCGTGTGTATCTCGAATGACTGGGATCGCGCCGCTGGGCACGGCCTCCCGTGCGATGTCGAGCGCTTGGCCGACGCGGTCGACGCCGTGTATCCCGATGCCGGGAATGGGCTGGCGCGGAAGGTTGGCGCGGGGGACGATAGCGGTTTTGAAGCCGAGCTTGGCGGCTTCCTTGAGGCGATCCTGCCCGCGCGGGGCAGGGCGGATTTCTCCCGCCAAGCCGACTTCGCCGAAGACGGCAAGCCCGCGCGGCAAGGGCCTGTCCCGCAGGGAGGAGGCAATGGCGAGCAAAACAGCCAGGTCGGCGGCGGGTTCGGTGATCTTGACGCCGCCGACGGCGTTGACGAATACATCTTGATCGAAGCAGACGATGCCCGCGTGACGGTGCATGACGGCAAGCAGCATGGCGAGCCGCGCCGGTTCCAGGCCAACAGTGAGGCGACGCGGGTTGGTGCTCTGGGTGCTGTCGACAAGCGCCTGGATTTCGACGAGGAGCGGCCGGGTGCCTTCCTGGGTGACGAGGACACAACTGCCGGAAACGCCGACGTCATGCTGGGAGAGGAAGAGGGCAGAGGGGTTGGAGACGCCTTTCAGGCCGCGTTCGGTCATGCCAAAGACGCCGAGTTCGTTGACGGCGCCGAAGCGGTTCTTGAACGCGCGAATGAGGCGGAAGCTGGAATGGGCGTCGCCCTCGAAGTAAAGGACGGTATCGACGATGTGTTCGAGCACGCGGGGGCCGGCGAGCGCGCCGTCTTTGGTGACGTGACCGACAAGGATGAGGGTGAGGTTGTTTTGCTTGGCGTGCCGGGTGAGTTGCGCCGCGCATTCTCGCACCTGGGCGACGGAGCCGGGAGCGGAGGGGAGGTTTTCGGTGTAGAGGGTCTGGATGGAGTCGATGACGGCGATGCGCGGGGCGGTCTCGCGCAGGCGTTCGAGGATGTGTTCGAGGCTGTTTTCGGTGAGCAGCTGGAGACCGCCCGGCGTGAGTTGCAGGCGCTGGGCGCGCAAGGCGATCTGTTCACCGGATTCTTCGCCGCTCACGTAGACGGCGGCGTGTTCTTTGGCGAGTTCACACAGGGCTTGCAGCAAGAGGGTGGATTTGCCGATGCCGGGGTCGCCGCCGATGAGGACGACGCCGCCCGCGACAAGTCCGCCGCCCAGGACGCGGTCGAATTCGGCGATGCCGGAAGGGATGCGTGTTTCTTCGCGCGCTTCGAGCGTGGCGAGGGTCTGCATGGCCGCCACGGCGCCGGCGATGCCGATGCGGCGAGCGGCGGCGGGGCGCTCGGGCGCGGCTTCGACCAGGGTGTTCCATTCCCGGCATTGGGGGCATTGCCCTTGCCAGCGCGGCAGGCGCGCGCCGCATCCGGCGCAGACGTAGGCGGTTTTCGGTTTTGTCATGCTGGGGCGGTTTCCGGTTCGGTATGTCGTCCGCTGGGCGGCGGGCGGGCTGCTTGCCATTGATCGGGCGCGCTCCGCCATCCGAAGCGGCGGTACGTGTGCGATTAGACCACAACCTTACCCATCTTCCGCGGCGAGCGCGCTTTTGAGCACAGACGGGGTAGGCTTCATGTTATAAGACCGCTTCCATACTCATCTAGACGGTTTGCCGGGTAATGCCCTTTGGATTTTATATCATAATGGCGGCGCAGTTTTTTTCCGCGTTTGCCGACAACGCGGTACTGTGGGTTGCCATTGCCATGCTTCGGGGCGCGGAAGCGCCCGAGTTCCATGAACCCTTGCTCAAGCTTTACTTCGTGGTGTCTTACGTGGCGCTGGCCGCGTTCGTCGGGGCTTTCGCCGATTCAATGCCCAAGTGGCGGGTGATGCTGGCCAGCAACGCGGTAAAGATAGCCGGTTGTCTGTTGTTGTTCGCCGGGGTTCATCCGCTGTTTTCTTATGCCATCGTCGGGCTGGGGGCCGCGGCGTATTCACCAGCCAAGTATGGCATCCTGACGGAATATCTGCCCCATCGCTTGCTGGTGGTCGCCAATAGCTGGATCGAAGGGCTGACGGTGGGGGCGATCATTCTCGGCACGGTGGTGGGCGGTTATCTGACGCGCGATGACGTGACGGGCCGGATTCTCGCGCTGGAGATTCCGGCTGTGGATACTGCCGCGCAGGCTGGGATTGCGGTCGTCGGTGTTTTTTATTTGCTGGCGGCGCTGCTCAATGTGTTTATTCCTGATACAGGCGTGGATCATAAGCCGCTGAAGAACAACCTGATTTATTTGTTCCATGATTTTTCCCACTGCCTGAAGCTGTTGTGGCGCGACAAGTTGGGGCAGATTTCGCTGGCAGTGACAACGCTGTTCTGGGGGGCAGGGCAGACGCTTCAGTTCATCGTCATCAAATGGGCGGCAAGTAATCTGGGTCTGCTGGAGTTGGCGGACGCGACGCTGTTGCAAGGCATGGTGGCTGTCGGCATTGCCATCGGGGCGATGCTGGCCGCGCGCTTCGTCAGCCTGCGCAAGGCAACCAGCGTGATTCCGCTCGGGATCATCATGGGGCTGATGATGTTCGTGATGCCGCACATTACCAATGTGTTGATTGCCAAGGGGGCGCTGGTCATCATCGGGGTGCTCTCGGGGTTCTTCGTCGTGCCGATGAACGCGCTTCTCCAGCATCGTGGACATGTCTTGATGGGGGCAGGGCATTCGATTTCGGTGCAAAATTTCAACGAGAATCTCTCCATCCTGGTGATGCTGGCGGGCTACGCGCTGTTGCTCTGGCTGGATTTGTCGATCAATACGATGATCTACCTTTTCGGGATTTTCCTGGTTGGTTCCATGTATTTGATCAAACGCTGGCACGAAGCCAACCAGCGCGTGGCGGACAACGTTGCCAAGCTCGACGAGGTGAACTGAGCGTCGGAGCGGTTGCGGCGCTGGGGATTCATACGAGTATGAGCGGCAGGCGCCAATGGGCCGAACGCCCGTAATGCGCTCTGCTCCATGCGGGATGATTCCAGGCGATGGAACGGGTTGGCGGGGCGAGGTGGTTGGGCGGGGCGAGGTATCGGGGGCCGAAGGCAATGGGCGCTTCGGAAGCGGATGTCCGCAAGGCGGTCTGGACTGCGCGAACTGCCTGAACGGGATGGGGGCGGTCAGGTTCTTTCCCTGACCGCCCCCATCCCGATTGAAAGGCCCCCCGCCTGTGCCGTCTTGCCGGATCATCCTGAACCGAAGGTTCAGGGGGCTGCGTCCCTCCCGCCTCAGGCGCGCCCGCGAGGGGTGCGCACACTGGCGGTTTCCTTGGTCGGCAGCCAATCTCTCGATATCTGGTTCAAGGAATTCACGGCTTCCACGAACACCGCAGGGGATTGACTCACAGAACCGCTGGATAACACGCTTGCCTGGGGATGAGCTTTCAGAAGAGCTTTCAGAAGAGCTTTTCCTGCTGGGCCAGCACGCTTTCGATGCGTGTCTGCATGTGGGCAATTCTACGCTTCGAGGTGGGCAAGTCAAACCCGCGTCCGTGGAGAAGTTGGAGGAAGTCGTGCGCAATGTTGAGTGCCGTCATGACGGCGAGCGTCTCGCCGCCAGCGCGTGTTTTCTTCGCCATTTCGTTGAACCGTTCGCCGAGATAGGTGACGGCTTCGAGCAGGCCGTCCCGCTCTTTCGCGGCGCAGGACACATGGTATTCCTTGCCCAGAAGGTTGATGTCGATTGCTTCGGCATCTTCCTTGGGCGCGGGCTTTTCTTTCATTGCGGCCTCTCCTTTTATTGCGGCAGCCTGGTGAGCACGGCTTCAAGTTTTTCGGCGGCCAGATCGACTTTACTCATCAGCAAGCGATTTTCGGCTTCCAGGCGGGATTTTTGGGTGCGCAGCTCCCGGTTCTCGCCGCGGAGCGCCGCGTACATGCTGATTAACTGTTCGAGCTGCGTTTCGAGGCGGGTCAGTTCGGCGTCCATGGCAGGGGGATGGATGAAGGTCGGAAAATCGGCGCGGTACGCTACGCTGGGGATGGCGCGGACGCTTTAGCGCCACGCGTGGATGCCAGTGCGGGCGCCACCTGAATAAGTAACGACAAGCTTTTGAAAATACACGATTTGCGCCTCCAGGGGAATAGTGATTTACCGGGGACGTTTACGCGGCGCATTTTCAGCGTTGTGCCTGGGTGACATCGCGCACCGCGCCGGTGTCGGCGGACGTGGTGAGCGCCGCGTAAGCCTGGAGCGCCGCCGAAACCGCGCGCTCGCGTTTGAGCGGTTTCCAGGCCGCGTTGCCGCGCGCTTCCATGGCCGCCCTGCGCCGGGCGAGTTCGCCGTCGCTGACCGCCAGCCGGATGCTGCGGCCAGGGATGTCGATTTCGATGGCGTCGCCATCTTCGATCAGGGCAATCGCGCCGCCACAGGCGGCTTCGGGCGAGACGTGGCCGATGGAC
>JAIRMC010000002.1 GCA_031258965.1 Azoarcus sp.
GCTTACCTGCAACCGGGCGAGAAGTTCGATGTGAATTTCACGCTGAGGAACAACCGGACAGCGGCGCATATCGTCGGCGCGAATGGCGATGCCCATCCCCTGGACAGCGCGGGCGTGGACAGGGTCGAATGGCTGGTCGCCACGACGCCCCCCCCGTCCAGCGCCAAAAATCACGCGACGGGGATGAGTTGTTCGGCGCTGCCTTCAGACAAGGACAAGGATGACATCAGCGGGCAGTTTTCCACGGCCTTGCCGGCGAGCGCGAGCGACCCCGCCGCCGTTCCGGCGAACGCCGCCTTTGGCGTGTACAACCTGTACCTGCGGGCGCACGCCGCGACGTCATGCACGGGGACGGGGGAAATTTCGCCGGTCTACGTCCTGGAGAACGCCATCATGGTGGCGCCTCGGATACGCTCCATCAAGGTGACGCCCTCGCAGCCGCCGCCGCAGCCGCCGCTCACGGTGGGCAAGCGCGATGTCGAGGTGGTGTGGGCGGTCACGTTTTCCGCCCCGGTCACGGGGGTGGACGCGGGGGATTTCCGCTTGATCGCATCTGGCGCATCCGGGGCGGGCATCACGTCCGTGAGCGGTTCGGGGAGCGTCTATTACGTGACGGCGAGGGTGTTGGCGGGCGGCGTTCCGCCGGACCAGCTGGCCAGCCTGCGGCTGGATTTCGTCGATGACGACAGCGTCAAGTCGGCGGCGGGGAGCTATCCCCTCGGCGGGCCGGGGGCGGGCAATGCCAACTTCAGCGGCGAGACGCAGCCGCTGAAGGGGACGATCTGCGGCGCGGCCAATGTGATCTGGTGCGATGATTTCGAGCGCTCGGTGCAGGGGGCCAGCCAGGCGAATCTCGTCGGCAACGGCTGGGTGGCGGCATCGACCCATACCACCTGCGCCCACACGCCGGGAAGTAATTACCAGCCCGACGCGGGCGGCTGCGCGGGCATCGACAGCGATATCAAGCCCTATCACGACTATGCCAACCTGCGCGCCAACGAGAGCCGCAGCATGTTCAACCGCTGGCGGGAACATACGGTGACGAGCGAGGTCATCGACCTCTCCGGGCTGCCTGCCGGGTCGGCGGTGGAGTACAGCTACTGGCTGCGGCGCGGCGATGATGTGTTTGCTGAAAAGCCGGAACTCAGCACCGACTACTTCAAGGCCGAATACCTGGATAAAGACGGCGCTTGGCAACAGTTGGCGGCGCATCGCAGCGCGGGCGGGAAGGCGGTGGCGGGCGAGGCGCTGCGCCCCATGTTCCAGTTGCCGGACGCGGCGCTGTGGAGCGGCTTTCGCCTGCGCTTCACCCAGAATCACGGCGACGGCATCCTGGACCGCAGTAGCGCCAGCAAAGTCAACGGCTACGACTACTGGTTCGTCGACGACGTCGTGCTGCGCCGGATCGACGCGCCGCGCTATGCAGGAGGCTTTTGCGACAATTTCGAGGCGCCGGAGGCTAGCCTGAAGCAATGGTCGTTCAACCACGAGGACGCCGCGACCGGCGCGCTGGGTTCGGGCATACGGATCGGCGAGGCGGGCGTGACGGGCGACGTCTATCCAACGCAGGGGTCGACGAGTCATTCCCTGTTCCTGCGCTGGAGTTATGTCGCGGCCTCCTCCTTGCGCATCGATACAAGCGCCATGACGGGCGGCGTGCCCGTCAGCTATGTGATGCAGCGCGGGCTGAATTCAAAGCCGCCCGATACGATCAATGGCGCGCCCGTCTATTCTTCCTGCGATTACAACACCGCCCAGTCCGGCGACCGTTTCGTCTCCGAATACTTCGCCGACGATAATAAATGGCATACGCTCCAGGATGTCGACGGCGTCGATGGCAGCAGCCGCTGCGGCGAGAATTTCCGCTATTCGAAGGTCATCGAGGATCCCGCCGCGCGGCATGACGGCTTTCGCCTGCGCTTCCGGCAGATTTCCACGACCAGCGGTCAGAACAATAATGACTACAACGATTATTGGCTGGTCGATGACGTCTGCGTCGGCCGGACGCTGGACCAAGGGCTTCCCAAGGCCGACCTGGCGCTGGAGAAGACACGGGAAACCGCCCAGTTGCTGCCGGGCGGCGTCGTTGTCTATGTCCTGCGAGCGGCCAATAACGGCCCCGACACGATGCGGGGGGATTTGCAGATCGTGGATACCTTGCCCGCCGGGATGAGTTTCCATGCGTTCCAGGGCCTCGATTGGTTCTGCGAGGCGGCGGGCCAGAGGGTGAGCTGCGCCTGGAGCGGGGAGCTGGCGCAGGGCCAGGCCGCGCCGGATTTGCGCATTTATGCGGTGGTGGCGGAAACGGCGAGCGGCACTTTGACGAACCGCGCGGCGCTTTCTTCCGGCGCGGTGGTGGATGGGAACTCGGACAACGACGGCGACACGGATGAGGGAGACGTCGAAACGGTGTCTTTCCTCTTCACCAAGGGGCAATGCGCGGACGGCGAGCAGGTCGGCGGCGTGGCCTCCAGCGCGCCGTGCAGCCGCTACGATTTCGGCGGGTTGGCGGGCGAACACAAGCGCGGCATCCGCATTACGCATGTGGACGCCGGGGGAAGGTATGCGAATGCGCTCTCCGGTAGCGCGGATGCGTGGGGGGTGCTGCAATTCGCGCTGCGCTGCCTCGATCCGGCGGGGCCGCCGCCGCAGGGGGCGGTGCAGGCCTTGTTCGGGACGGACGTGGCGCCGTCGCGGCCCTTGAGCGCGTGCGCCAGGAGCGGCGATGCGTCGTTGCCTTGGAGTGATTCGAGCTTCCTGGCGGTGATGTTCACCAAGGGGGCGGCGACGGCGGACGGTGTTTATGGCTTCCGGTATGAGGATGTGGGGCGGGTGAGGCTGTATGTGCGCGACCTGTTGGATGACAGCAGGCAGGGCGGCAGCGAGGCTTTCGTGCAGAAGCCCGCGGCGCTGGCGTTGAAGGAGGTGAGGTGTGAGGACGGCACGCCGAATCCGGGCGCGACGGCGGCGAATGGCGCGCCGTTCTGCCGCGCCGGGCAGCCGTTCGAGCTGACGGCGGAGGCGCAATCCGTCGATGGCAACCGGACGCCGAATTTTGGCCAGGAAAATACGCCCAAGGGCGTATTCCTGGAAAAAACCCTGCTGCTGCCGCAAGGCGGCCACGATCCCGATCTCGGCTTGCGGGGCCTGGGCGCGTTCACGAATGGCGCGGCCACGGTCACGGCGCAATCCTGGACGGAAGTTGGCATCATCGCCATTACCCCGCGGCTGGGCGACGTTGGGGACGGCGGCATGACACTCAGCGATCAATACCTGGGCGCGGGCGACGTGCCGCCGGAGGGATTGCAGACCGTCATCATTGGCCGCTTCTACCCCGGTCATTTCCAGACAAGCATCGGCGCCGAGGGCCGCATGGCATGCCCGTCCGGGATGACTTGCCCGGAAGGCGGATTTTTCTATACCGGCCAGCCTTTCGCGTTGTCGGTGAAGGCTTGCCCCCATGGCGATGAGAGCTGCGCCGGGCGGTTGGAAAACTATCGCGGCGATTTCGCGGCGACGGTCAAGCTGAGCGCCTGGGGGGCGCGCGGATCGGAGGAGGCGGCGGATCAAAACCCGCCCGACTTTGCCGCGAATGGCGGCTACCTGGAAGGCGTGGCATTGGGCGGCGCAACCATTCCGGGCGACGGCTTCGCCGGCGGCGATGGCTTCGGCGGGCTTTTCACGGGCCTGTTCCGGTATGCGCATGCCCTCAAGACCCACCCCGTCGCGCCGGTCGACATCTACATCCGCGCCGTGGAGGACGGGCGCGACGGCGTGAGTTCCCGGTTTTCCGGCACGCCGGACAGCTCGCCGGAAGGCGGTATCAAGCTCGCGCGCGGACGTGTGCAACTGTCCAACGGCTTCGGCCCGGCAAAAAACGCCCTGGCCATTCCCGTCCAGGTTCAGTTCTGGTCTTGCCTCGAGAGCGGCCAATGCGACTGGACGGTGAGCGCGACGGACATGACCCGGATCGAACCGGATGCCGTCGTGGTCGATGCGGACAAACGGGCCGCGCTCTCGGTTTCCCTGCACCCGATGCAGGGCATGGACGCGATGCCGGAGGTCGACAGGCTCGAACTTTCCGGCGGCGCGGGCAGGATCGTCTTGCTGCCGAAAGGCGGCGAGGGAAGCCTCAACGTCGGCATCAACCTGGGCGAAGCCGCCGAGGACAACGCCTGCGACCACACAGCGGGCGGGCAAGAGGGCGCGGCGGCGAAGCTCCCCTGGCTGCGCGCCTGGAACGGCGTTTGCACGCAGGCGCAATCCGGCGAGGCCGACCCGTCCGCGCGCGCCACGTTCGGCATCTATTCCGGCGAAAGACGCCGATCCGTGCATAGCCGGGAACGGTATTGATTCGAGACAACGCCATGCGAGGCGAGGCGCGTCAGGCGAGATGATCCAGGATTTGCAGGGCGCTCGAAAGCAGGCCGTCGCAGTCGATGGCTTCCACGGGCATGCCTTCGCTATAGCCGTATGTCACCAGCAGTACGGGCGCGCCAGCGGCGCGGGCGGCGAGCGCGTCGTTGGCGGAGTCGCCGATCATCAGCGATTCCGGCGGTTTCACGCCAAGTTGGGCGCAGGCGTGTTCGATTACGGCGGGGTCGGGTTTTCGCCTCGGCAATGTGTCACCGCAGACGACCGCGCCGAAATACCGCGCGATGCCGAATTGTGTCAGCAGCGGCAAGGTGAAGCCGGTGGCCTTGTTGGTGACGATGGCCATTTCCAGGCCGCGGACGGCGAGCGCCGCGAGTAGTTCGGGGACGCCGGGGTAGGGGCGTGTGCGCCGCCCGTTGACTTCGGCATAGTGGCGGCGAAAGGCTTCGAGGGCGGCGTCGACGTCGGCGCTGGACGCGGGGGCGCGGCCTTCCGTAAGGCTGCGCCGCACCAGATCAGCAATGCCCTTGCCGACGAAGCCGTGGATTTCTTCTTGGCCGCGCGGCGCCTGCCCCCGTTCGGCCAGCATCAGGTTGGCGGCGTCGGCCAGGTCGGCAACGGTGTCGAGCAGGGTGCCGTCGAGGTCGAACAGTATCGCGCGCGGCGCGCTCACGCGGGCAGTTCGGCGCGTAGCCGTGAGATGATGGTGTCGTAGCGATGGGGGTCGCCGCCGCGCCCCGCGCCGAATATGGCTGAACCGGCGACGAAGGTATCCGCGCCCGCGCGGGCAATGGCGGCGATGTTGTCGATTTTCACGCCGCCGTCGATTTCGAGCAGGATTTCGTGTCCGCTTTCCTGCCGCCAGGCGTCGAGCCGCGCGCGGACGGCGGCGAGTTTGGCGAGTGTTCCGGGGATGAAGGTTTGTCCGCCGAAACCCGGGTTGACGCTCATCAGCAGGACGATGTCGAGCCTGTCCATGAGGTGGTCGAGGTAGTGCAGGGGGGTGGCCGGGTTGAATACCAGCCCGGCTTTCGCGCCGCCGTCCCGGATCAGCGCAAGGCTGCGGTCGATGTGTTCGGAGGCTTCGGGGTGGAAGGTGATGATGTCCGCGCCCGCCGCGATGAAGTCGCCAATGATCCGGTCGACGGGTTTCACCATGAGGTGCACGTCGATCGGGGCGTTTGCCAGCGGGCGAATGGCTTCGCATACCAGCGGGCCGACGGTGAGGTTGGGGACGTAATGGTTGTCCATTACGTCGAAATGAATCCAGTCCGCCCCGGCGGCAAGCACGTTGTCCACTTCTTCGCCGAGGCGGGCAAAGTTGGCGGAAAGCAGGCTGGGGGCAAGGCGGTACATGGCGCGCGGTTCCAGGGGGACGGAAGTCCGGGATTCTACTCCGCGCCGCCGGCGGCCATGGGCCGGATGGGCCTGGCCGTTCAGAACGTGAATTCCTGCCGGTGTTCGAGACGCTTTGGCCGTAGCCGCCCGCGCAGTGCGTCGATCTGTTCCATGATGCGCGCGCCGAAGCCCGGTTTGAGGTGGCTGATATAGACTTCGGGCCTTACTGTCAATTCGTCCAGCATTGTTCCCAGCATGCTGGGGCACAGGTGCCGGGAGGAGATTGCCAGCGCGTGCATTTCTTCGGGAAACGCGGTTTCCATGATCAGGTAGCGCAGGGCGGGGCTGGCGTTGATGGCTTCGACCAGCCCGGTGCAGTAGGTGGTGTCTCCCGAGTAGATCAATTGGCCCGCGCCGCTGTCGAGACGCCATGCCACGCTGGGAACGGTGTGGAGAACCGGCAGGGCGGTGAATGTGCGCCCGCCCAGACGGACCGATTCGCCCGGCATGACCGGCTGCAAGCGCAGGTAAGGGCGGTTGCGGTCGGGAATGGAGGTGAAGTCCGGCCAGACCAGCCAGTTGAATATGTGCGCCCGCAGGATGTGCAGCGCTCCCGGCGGCGCGTAGACGGTGATCGTGCGATAGCAGACTTCGCCAATGGCATCGACCAGCAGCGGAATGGCGGCGATGTGGTCGATATGGGCGTGGCTGACGAAGATGTGGCCGATGCGCCGCAAGGCGGAGAAGTCCAGGTCGCCGGCCCCGGTTCCACAGTCGATGAGAACGTCATCGTCGACAAGGAAGGACGATGTGCGCGAATCTTTGCCGCCTATTCCGCCGCTACAGCCCAGCACCGTAAGTTTCATGGACTTTTTTGTCCAGCCCACTTCCGGGCTGTCGCCATCCTTCCACCGGACTGGAATGTATCATTCGCCCGCATGGCGGGCGATGAAGGAAATCACGATGTCCAGATGCACGCTTCGGCGAGATCCCGGCTAAACCGAATGTCATTGAGGGGGGGGGGGTTATTGGTTGTGTCATACAAAAAAGGCAATCCGCGCGCCGCGCGGATTGCCGCGCCGTTTCGCGCCTCGCAATGACGATTGCCCGGGTTCCTCAGGGGCGCAGGAAAAATTCCATTTTGACTCCGGCAATTTCGATGATGTCATGGTCCTTGAGTTTGCGCGCTTGCGCATCGAGTTGTTCGCCATTGACCGAGGGATAAATTTCGCCTTCGACATGCGTGATGAAATAGCCCTGTTCACGCCGCGTGATGACCGCCGCGTGATGACCGGGTTTGCCAAGAGTGGTGACTGATTTGCTCAATTCGAGTTCTTGCCCGGTATTGACGCCGTTCAATACTTGGATCACGCCGACGTGTTCGAGCAAATGTCCGGTCGAACTGGTTTCGGCATGGGCGGGCGGCGGGGCCGTCGTGCGGGTTGTTGACGTTTCGGCGGGATTCGCCATCCCGGCATCGAAGGGCTTCAGCGCCGCGGTATCGACCAATTCCGTCGCCGACACGCCCTGCGTGGAAGCATCGCTCATGTATTTGATGCGATATTTGCCGAGTTCGATCACGTCGTTGTTGTGCAGGACGTGCTTCTTGACCGGCTGCCCGTTTACGTAGGTGCCGTTGGTGCTGTTGAGGTCTTCGAGAAAGGCGTCGCCAAGGATATGGGTGATTACGGCATGCTGGCCGCTGATGGAGAGGTTGTCGATCTGGATGTCGTTGACCGGCTTGCGGCCAATCAACGTCCTCTCATTGGTGAGAATGATCTCCTTGAGCACCAGTCCGTCCATACTGAGAATCAACTTTGGCATTGCATGCATCCCCTGTGTCGCGCGCGTCGCTATATCCGGTATTTACCGGCGGTTGCCGCCGCGGTCATGAAGCCCGCCCGGCGAACCAGGCGACGATGACGGAAATATTGTCGCGCCCGCCGCCCGCTTTCGCGGCCTCGATCAGGCCGGCGGCCGCGTCTTCCGTTGTCGCGGCCGCGCCAAGCAGTGTAGCGATTTCATCCTCGCCGGCCATGTCTGTCAAACCATCGGAGCACAGCAGCAAGCGATCATCCGGCTGTAATGCGCAAGCGCCCGTGCCGGGTTCCACATCGTCCTGTATTCCGAGTCCGCGCGTCAGCAGTCCGCGCCAGGAAAGCGTTTGCGCCATGTCCGCCGGAAGGCGTCCCGCGTCGACGTATTCCTGCGCCACGGTGTGGTCGCGCGACAGGCGCGTGAGTACGCCGTCACGGAACAGATAAAGACGCGAGTCGCCGATATGCGCATACGCGACTTCGTCCGGACTGAGCAGGGCGCCGACGAATGTTGACCCCATGATGTCGTTGTCGAAGGATTGCGAGGCGATGGCGCGGATGGCGGTGTTGGCATCCGCAATACCCGCGGCGAGCAGCCAAGCGCGGTCGTAACATCTGTCGACCTCGCTTTTTGTTGCATCGAGCCGCAGATTGTTCAAAACGTAATTGACGGCCAGCGCCGATGCCAGATCGCCCGAATGGTAGCCGCCCATGCCATCGGCCAGCAGCAGCCAGCCCCGCTCGGGATCGGCCCAGACCGTGTCTTCGTTGCGTTCCCGGACGAGTCCGACATCCGTGCGCACGGCGCATTCGAGCGTCAGCCCGGCCTTTCTGGATGCCCCATCGTTATTGGGCATGATTCTGGTATCTCCTCCAACGTCATCCAAAACTTCTGCATTCTAGCAGTGACAAAGTGGCAGTGCCCGTTTCCCTGCGCATTTGCATACTGATCCATATCGGGGCGCTTAGCCCGCGCCGCGATCCACTCTGCCCCATACGACCACAATGCGGTACGATAGCCGGCAAACGATTTTTGGCCTCGCCGTCACTGGGCAAGCGAACATGTCTCTAAAACGTACCGTAATTGCTATTTTGCTCGCGGGCATCCTTGCGATTTGCCTGCCATTTGATATTTCCGCCAAACCCAGGCCTTCGCGGCCAGACGCCGCGAACGCGGCGCAGCAAATGGAAGTCCAGGCGTTGCAGGCGCGCGTCCGCGAACTTGGCGAAATGCAGGCCCGTCTGCTGAAGCAGGTGGAAGAGCAGGCCTTGCTGCTGGAGCAGATCAAGCAAACCGCCGCCTCGCGGCCCATTGCCGAACCGGAACTATTGCTTCAGGAAGAAGCCGCGGATTCCCGGCTCAACTGGGTGATCGCCGGGATTGCCGCATTTGCCTGCGCACTTTGTGTCGTCCTGCTGTTGCGGGTACGCCAGCCGGAGGCTGAGTCGCGGTTCGACAAGGGCGCGAACGCCGTTGTGCCCGACTTTGAACCGGAAGCCGCCGTGCCGCCCCCGGTCCATCCCATGCTGCCCGCCCTGCCGGACTGGGATCCGGCTTCGCCCGCGCTCGATTTGCGGGCCGCCGAAGTTTTCGCGGCGGGAGAAAAAACGCAGGCTCACGATTCGACCATCGAACTGGCCGAAATCATGTTGAGCTTTGGCCGCGTCAACAGCGCCGCCGAAGCCCTGGCGAGCTTCATCGAAAACAACCCGAAGGCGGCCATCGCGCCGTGGCTCAAATTGCTTGAGGTTTACCGCGAAAGCGGCCAACGCGCCGAATTCGACAAAATCGCCCACAAGCTGAACAAGACGTTCAATGTGCGAACCGTCGATTGGGACAATTTCGCTGAATCCCGCGATCCGGCGCATAGTCTCGAAGAACTGCCGCACATTATGCTGCGCCTGCAACAACTTTGGGGCACGCGCGAATGCCAGGCTTATTTGCAATACCTGTTGTGCGACAACCGGGACGAAACCCGGCGCGGTTTCATGCTGACCACCATCGACGACATCCTTTGTCTCAACGCCATTCTCGAATACGATCTCGGCCCCTACACCGGGCCGCTCGATACCTCTCCCGGCAGCGGCAACACGGAAGAGAACGCGCCCCTGACCGAAACCGACAAAACCCCCCCGCAAGCAGCGGACGAGCCGGAAAGCGCGAGTGAGGATGAGGAAGGCGGCGAACAACCGGAGCTAGAATCAGCGTCGGACGGGGAATTGGTCGTGCCGCAGCGGGCGGCGGCGGTGAAGCCGGAACCGGAGCCGGAGTGGGAATTAGTGTTGGAGCCGACGTCAGTGCCGGAGCAAGACCGGAAACCGCCGCAAAAAGGCGACGACGAACCGGATGTGGAAATCCTGCCAGCCGAGGATTGAGGAAATACTGATCGAGCGCCATCTTGAGGCCCGCGCTCGTGGCGCGCCATGCGGCTCGTGGATTGCCGCGCTTCGCTCGCAATGACGGCGGCTCACGGCGGCGGTAACTTGGCCGGCATTCCCGTGAGCCGGTTATATTCCACGGCTATCCTGTGCCGGGCGGTGCGAAGAAAGAATCCCGGCGGCTTTGTTCCGTATTGCCAGGATTTCGGGCGAATCGCCCAGGCCAGCCATGCCGTCATGGATTTCCCGCGCCCTGGCGCAATCCTTTTCCGCGTCGATATAAAAGAAGATTAAATTGACGGCTGCCCTGGCGCGTTCGATCCGCACTTTTTCCGCGTCGCCGAGTTCCCTCATGGCATCAAGAATCGTCCGTGCCCCGGCGAGATCGCCCGCTTCGGCATAGTCGAGGATCAGGCTGAAGGATGCCCTGGCGCGCAGGATACGCACTTCTTCCGCATCGCCAAATTCCTGCATGGCATCGAAAATCGTCCGCGCCTTGGCAAGTTCGCCTGCCGCGCCATGATCGAGAACCAGATTGAAAGACGCCGTGGCGCGTAAGATCCGTACTTCTTCCGAATCGCCGAATTCCCGCATCGCCTCGAAAACCGCCCGCGCTTCGGCGAGTTCGCCCGCGTCGCCATGTTCGGAAATCCGGTTGACGGATGCCCTGGCGTATTCGATCCGCAATGCCTCGGCCAGACCGCCGGAATCTTCCGCCGCGCCGATCCGGCGTGTTTTGCGCCGACGGCGGTTTTTACTGTCCGTCTTCATCTTCATCTTCGTAGACCGAAAGCGTTTCCACATCTCCCGTCCACGCATACGCGGCCAATAAAGGCTCGTCGCTGGTTTCCATGGCGTGCACGATGTTCGCGGGGTGGAGGATGAGCGCGCCGGGCGGGGCGCGCCGGGTGAGGTTTGCCGCCGTCCAGGCCGCCGTGCCAGAGACGACGAGGTAGGTTTCCACCGCCGGGTGGTAATGGCGAGGGTAGAGCAGGCGCGGGCCGATGGCGGTCAGGCCCAGGCAGACCTTGTTGCTGTGGAACGGCGCGATGGGGCCGACGAGTTCGGCCCAGGCCATGCGCTCGCCGATGTCGGGCGCATCAATCCGGGGTGTGTAGCTGAAACGCCAGGGCAGGGCGTCGAGTTGCGGCTGGAAGGCGCGGAAGATTGCGGCAGTGGCGGTTTCTTCGCTTCGGGGAGGCGTTTGCTGAAGCTGCCGGATGACCGGGTGGCCGCTGGGCCGGAGGTGTTTTTCGTCGGCATGGGAGAAGTCGACGGTATCGAGCAGCGCAAGAATGTTGCGGAGTTCCGCCGCGATGGCCGGGGTTTCGCGGTTCGCGGCGAGCCGGCCGGTGAAGTGCGCACGGATGGCTTCGATGGCCTCGATGGCGGCAAGCGGGGACATTGATCTTGTTCAGAGAGGCCGGGAGAGCAGGGCGACGACGGTGTGGCCGATGGCCTCGCCCCGCCGCCAAGCGGCGAGGGCGTCTTCCGGGCCGAGTTCGTCGGGCGCAAGCTGGCGCTCGATGGCGTGGGCGTTCTCACCGGAGTCTTCCAGGCTCACATTGGCAAAGACTTCGGCGAGGCGGCTGGCGCGGTAGAAGTGATAAGGGCCGAAGCCTTCCTGTTGCTGCTTCAGGTGGCCGCCGATGATTTCTTCCGGGTCGGTCTGGACTTTCCAGCCGTAGGTGAGGATTTCGGCGCGGTAGCCGGTCAGCCGCCCCATTTCGCGGAAAACATCGAGTGGAACGCGCCCGCCGAGCAGCGAGAGCGCCGCGCCGCCAGGGGCCAGGAAATCCCTGGCTTTTTGGAGCGCGATGGTATGGAGCGCCAGGAGATTGCGACGCATGAGGGGCGGGACGGCTTCTTTGCGGGGAGGGATGTGACCGGCGCTTTTGCGCGCGCTGGCGGCTTCTTCGGCATCGGCGACAGGGATATTGGGCAGGTTTTCGTAGATCAGGTCGTAGCGCGGGGGCGTCGCGCCGCCGGGGGCGAGAGGTTCCAGGAGGTCGCCGTGACCGGCTTCGAGACTAATGCTGTCCGGATTCTTCAAATTGGCGCGGATGTTCTGGACGGCGGCGGCGACGACATCTTCGTGCACATCGGTGATGCCGATCCGGGTCGCGCCCAGGATTTCGACGGCGGCGAGGGCATCCAGCCCCACCCCCGTGCCGATGCTGCAAAAGCGGGTCTGCGCGCCCTGCCGGCGGCGGATCAGTCTGAAGGCCGGGGTGGCGATGGTGGCAACCCAATCGCTCAGGATGTCGTCGATGCTGGGGAGGAAAGCATGCTCGGCGACGTGGATGTCCAGGGTGTCTTTCAGGCGCTCGGGGGCGGCGTCGAGCTTCAGGTAGCGAGTGGTATCGATTTGCATGGAGATGAAATGGCAGGGCCTATGGTCGGGCGGCGTTCAGGGCTTGGTCGAAGTCGGCGATCAGATCGGTGACATCTTCGAGGCCGGCGGATACCCGGATCATGTCCGGCGTGATACCGGCGGCAAGAAGCTGCTTTTCGTTCATCTGCGCGTGGGTAGACGTGGCCGGATGCAGGACGCCGGTGCGGGCGTCGGCAATGTGAACGACGAGCGCGGCGATTTTCAGATGCTTGACGAAGCGGCGCACGGCATCCAGATCGCCCTTGATGCCGAAAGTAAAAATGCCGCTGCCGTTCTTGTGGCGGAAATACTTTTCGATGCGTTTCTTGCCAGTGGCGTCCAGGCCGGGGTAATTGATCCAGGCAACCTTGGGATGTTTTTCGAGAAAGCAGGCAAGCGCGCGGGCATTGTCGCCGTGGCGCGGCATGCGCAGGTGCAGGGTTTCCAGCCCGAGGTTGAACAGAAACGCATTCATCGGACTCAGGCAGCCGCCGAAATCGCGCAGGAACTGGGCGCGCGCCTTGATGAGAAAGGCGTTTTGCGGAAAACTCTCGGTGTAGATTACGTCGTTATATGTTGGATCGGGCGTCGTGAAATCGGGGAAGTTGCCGTTCGTCCAGTCGAAATTGCCGCCGTCGATGACCGTGCCCCCAACGCTGGTAGCGTGGCCGTCGACATATTTGGTTGCCGAATAGGTCACCACATTGGCGCCGTGCTGGAACGGTTGGCAAAGCCAGGCGGTGGCGAGCGAATTATCGACGATGAAGGGAATGCCGTGCTTTTTGGCGATACCGGCCAGTTTGTCGAAATCGAGGATGGCCAATCCCGGATTGCCGATGGTTTCGCCAAAAATGAGGCGGGTTTCGGGGCGGATCAATTTCTCGATTTCCGCTTTGGGGGCATCGGGATCGAAGAAACTGGTTTCGACCCCGAACTTCCTGAGCGTGGAATTGAGCAGCGTAAAAGTGCCGCCATAAAGCTGGCTGGCCGAAAGAATATGGTCGCCCGCGCGCACGATGGTGAGGATCGCCAGCAGGTTCGCGGCCTGCCCCGAAGCCGTCGCCACTGCCGCCGCGCCGCCTTCGAGCAGATTCATCCGCGCCTCGAACCCGGCGACGGTCGGATTGCTTGTCCGGCTGTATTTATGGCCGAATGCCTGCAAGGTCATGATGCGGTTGACGTGGTCGATGTCGTCGTATTTGTAGGTCGTGCTCTGGACAATCGGCAGGACGCGCGGCTCGCTTACCTTGGGGTCGTAACCGCCCTGGATGCAAAGCGTATCGAAGGCAAGAGGCTGTGCAACGGCTTTGGGCGCGGCGTCGGCTTTTGGGGAGCGGGTTTTACCGGCGCCGGCTTTTTTGGAACGCTTTTTGGGTGCGGCGGTTTTGGACATGGCCCACTCCGGTCGAGAAAATGAAAGCGCGAGTATAGAACCGCGAGCAGGCGGCGTGTGGTCTCATGGCTCCCGTGTTCCTCCGATACTCCGTGTCCCTTCGCCTCCCGCAATGACGGTATTGGAGGGCGTCTTCTGATGCCTGATGCTTGTAGTGGACGGCGTTTTGCCTGAAACTCTTTTGCCTGCAACCCGGCAGCGGGCGGTTTCCTGTCGTGTGCCGTTGCTTGGGGGTTGGCTCCGCGTTATGTTCATGACATCATCTTCCGTCGATTTCGCCGTCGCATTGCGCGACATCCGCTTTTCCTGGCCGGGACAATCGCGCCCGGTGCTGGATATTGCGGAACTGTCGATCCGTCCGGGCGAGCGGGTTTTCCTTTCCGGGCCGAGCGGCGGCGGCAAGAGCACGCTG
This sequence comes from Azoarcus sp., assembly GCA_031258965.1. Taxonomy (GTDB): domain Bacteria; phylum Pseudomonadota; class Gammaproteobacteria; order Burkholderiales; family Rhodocyclaceae; genus WRNU01. The sequence continues at coordinate 14,088 of JAIRMC010000002.1, forward strand.
CTCGGGTTGATCGCCGGTATCCTGCGGCCCGATTGCGGCAGCATCATCGTCAATGGCACGGCGCTCCATACTTTGGAGGCTCCGGCGCGGGACAGGTTTCGCGGGGCGGAGATCGGGTTCATTTTCCAGCAGTTCAATCTCGTTCCTTATCTTTCCATGATCGGGAATGTGTTGATCCCTTGCCATCTTTCGCCCCGGCGGCGGGCGAGGGCGCTACAGCGGGCAAAAACCCTGCGGGAGGCCGCCGCGCATTTGCTGGAGCGGCTGGATTTGGCGCCCGCGCTCTGGGAGCGGCCCGTCAACCGCTTGTCGACGGGTCAGCAGCAGCGCGTGGCGGCGGCGCGCGCGCTGATCGGCGCGCCGCCGCTCTTGATCGCGGACGAGCCAAGTTCCGCACTGGATGCTGACCGGCGCGACGCTTTCCTGAAGTTGCTTTTGGGCGAGTGCGCACTTGCCGGATCGAGCCTGTTGTTCGTGAGCCATGATGCAAGGCTGGCCGGGGCTTTTCCCACGGCCCTGCGCCTGGACGATCTGAACGCCGCCCCGCGGGAAGAAACCTGATGAGGCGGTTTTTGTATCTGGCAAGCCTCGCATGCAAGAGCGCCTGGAACCGGCGCGGCACCTTGGCGCTGGTCGTGTTGTGCATTGCGCTTTCCACGCTTCTCCTGCTTGGCATCGAGCGGATACGCGGGCAGATACGGGAAAACTTCGTGCAGGCCGTCTCGGGCGTCGATCTGGTGGTCGGGGCGCGCGGCGGCGGTATCCCGCTCATGCTTTACGCGGTTTTCCATCTGGGCGGCGCGACGAACAATATGGAATGGGAGAGCGCGCAACGCATCGCGGCGCACCGCGATGTCGCCTGGACGATTCCGCTCTCGCTGGGCGATTCGCACAAGGGGTATCCGGTGGTGGCGACAGTGCCGGATTTTTTCGAGCGCTACCGTTTCCGCGCGGGTGAGCGCATCGAATTCACGCAAGGGTGCGCGTTCGATGCGCTTTTCGATGTGGTGATCGGCGCGGAAGTCGCAAGAAAACTCGGCTACCGTCCCGGCAGTCCGCTCGTGTTGAGCCATGGCAACAGCGAAACCCTGCTGGCGGAACATGGCGACAAGCCGTTTGCGGTCTCCGGCGTGCTCGCGCCCACGGGGACGCCCGTGGATCGCGCGCTTTACATCGGTCTTGCCGCGATGGAGGCGATTCATCTCGACTGGCGGGGCGGCGCGCCGATTCCCGGTTTCCGTGTGCGCGCGGATCAGGCCGGGAAATTCGATCTCACGCCAAAGAGTATTACCGCGCTGCTCGTTGGTCTCAAGAGCCGCAGCCGCGTTTTTGCCCTGCAACGCGAGATCGGCGCATGGAAAGAGGAAGCCCTGATGGGCGTCATGCCCGGCGTCGCCATGGATCAGCTCTGGCGCATGCTCGATACCGGGGAACGCGCGCTGCTGCTCATTTCCGCCCTCGTTACCCTGACCGGGCTGGCCGGGCTGGCGTCCGCCATTCTCGCTGGACTTGGCGAACGGCGGCGGGAGCTGGCCATCCTGCGCTCGGCGGGCGCGCGCCCGCTGGATATCCTCTTTCTGCTCGCCTGCGAGGGGGTGATGCTGGTGTCCGCTGGTGTCGCGCTCGGGCTGCTTGGTCTGGTTCTGCTTCTTCTCGGCATCGGCCCCATGCTGGCGGGCCGCTACGGCATCGTTCTTTATTTTTCCTGGCCGGGGCGGGAAGAATGGCTGCTGTTGGGCGGTATCGTCGCCGCCGGTTTCTTGACTAGTCTCATTCCGGCATGGCGTGCTTACCGCATCAGCCTGTCGGACGGGTTGTCGCGCGCCACATGAAAATCCGTATCGTCGTGTTTGCCTTGTTGGCGCTGTGTGCCGGATCGTTTTTTTTCGTTTTCTCCGGGGAGGGGAAAAAACCGGCGCGGCAGTATGCGGTCGGCGACAGGCTTCCCGCTCCGGCTGTACTGGATCCGGCATCACCCGCCGGAACGGGTTGGCAGGAAATTCAATGGGAATCCCTGGCCCCCGCGTCCTGGAACCCCGCGTCCGCTTTTGAGGGCCTGAATCCGGACGAAATCGAGGACGGTTCTCCAGAAGCTATTCAGGCCATGCAGCAGTTTCTGGAGAAGTGGAACGAAGCGCCCGCCAATCCGGAGATGGATGGCATGCGCGTAAAGCTTCCCGGTTTCGCCGTGCCGCTGGATTTTGGCGAGGGGCGTAGACTCCGGGAGTTCCTGCTCGTGCCTTATTTCGGCGCGTGCATCCACGTCCCGCCGCCGCCCGCCAATCAGGTCGTTCTCGTCCAGGCCAGGGAGCCGGTCGAAGGCGTTGGTTCAATGGATGCGATATGGGTTTACGGCCAGATACGGGTAGACCGAACCGATACCGGAAGCGGTGTTTCCGGCTATCGGATGGCGCTGGACAGGGTGGAACGCTATTCTCCGCCGGAGGAGGCGCAAGGCGACGGGGCGAAATGATTGCTGGATGGCGAATACGGGGCGCCGGCGAAGGTGGGTTTGGCGTGGCCGGGTTATGATTTCTTTGGCATGCCGGGGCAAACGCCGTGTGAATCCCTCCTTCAAGGCGGGGCCGATGTCAAATATTTCCCGCTCGCGCATAAGACGCGCATTGCCGCGCATATGAGCGGAATAGACTATCCGTGCGGCGAAACCTTGGGGGGACGCTCAAGTGGAATTGGTGTAATGTAGTGCGCCGGAGCAGGGTATGGATGCCAATGCAAATGTCGTCTTGTCGTGATTTCATCGCCCTTTCGTGCCGGAAAGGCGCGCTGCGTTTTGGCGCTTTCGTCACCAAGGCGGGGCGGACGTCACCTTATTTCTTCAATGCCGGGCTGTTCGATGACGGCGCATCCTTTGATGCCCTGTGCGGCTTTTATGCGGGGGCCATTCGTGGTTCCGGTCTGGCGTTCGACATGCTTTTCGGCCCGGCCTACAAAGGCATTCCGCTGGTTGCGGGCACGGCGATGCGCCTGGCCGGGGAGGGCGTGAACGCACCGTTCGCCTTCAACCGCAAGGAAGCCAAGGATCACGGCGAAGGCGGCGCGTTGATCGGCGCGCCGCTCCGGGGCCGGGTGCTGATTCTCGACGATGTGATTTCCGCCGGTACTTCGGTGCGCGAATCGGTCGCCATCATCCGCGCCCAGGGGGCCGAACCCGTCGGGGTGGTCATTGCGCTCGACCGCATGGAACGCGGGCAGGGGGATGTTTCGGCGGTGCAGGAAGTCGGCCAGGCTTACGGTATACCCGTCGTGGCGGTTGCGACGCTCGACGATCTCATCGCTTACCTGTCGGACAACGCGGCGTTGAAAGCCGATCTTGCGGCGGTGCGGGCTTATCGGGATGTTTATGGAACTCATGAAACGCATGCGGCGCGTTGAATTTCTTCTCTTACTGACTGTTTTGGCGGTTTCGCCCGCCGTGGCGCAAACCGGCCATGGCGGCGCGACGCGGGTATTCAGTTGCGAAGTCGATGGCCGTACCGTATTCGGCGATATTTTGCCGCGGGAATGCTATGGCCGCACTTGGGTCAAGAAAATCAACGGCGTCACGGTTTACCGGGAAGCAGCCGAACCCGCTCCCGCCGAAAGCGCCAGACGCCGGGAAGAAAAGCGCCAACGGGAACTTGCCGTCCGGGAAGCCGCCAAGCGGAAGCAGCAGGACGACGCCTTGCGCACAAGGTATCGGTCGCTTGCCGACCTCGACGCGCGCCGCGATGACGACGTGGCGCAACTCGATGACGCCATTGCCGCATTGCGCGCCGATGAGCGCGAACTGGTCGCGCGCCGCAAACGCCTGGGTGACGAAGCGGCGGCCTCTGGCGCGCCGCCGCCGGACGGCTTGGCCCGCGCCCTTGTCTACGCCGACGAAGAGCTGGCGCGCATGCGTGCGGCCATCGAGAAAAAAATAAAAGAACGCGACGGTCTTCGCCAGCGTTTTGATGCCGAGCGCCAGCGTTACATCGGAATCACCTCCACGCCCGCCGCCGGGCGGCCAGCGCAATGAACCGCCGTCGCAACCGGGATGGCCCGCGGCCATGAACGAATCCCTCCCCGATGCCATGCTGGACGATGTCGCCGACAGGCTCGGGCGCGCCAAGCGCCCCCTTTTCATTACCGGCGCGGGCATTTCCGCCGATTCCGGCCTGCCGACCTACCGTGGCATCGGCGGGCTTTACAACGATCGCCAGACCGAGGAAGGCATCCCTATCGAAGAAGCCCTTTCTGGCCACATGCTGGCGCGTCGGCCCGAAATTACCTGGCGCTACATCGGCCAGATCGAGCGCAACTGCCGGGACGCCGAACCCAGCGCCGCGCATCGGCTGATTGCCGCGCTTGAAGTCGAAAAGCCCGGAACTTGGGTGCTCACCCAGAACATCGACAGCCTGCACCGCAAAGCCGGTTCAAAGAACCTGATCGAGATCCACGGTACTGTGCATCGCCTGCTTTGCACCGCCTGCGATTACCGGCGCGATGTTGACGGTTACGCCGATTATGACGGCATCGCATTGCCGCCCGCCTGTCCCCGCTGTGGCCATCCGCTGCGCCCCGATGTGGTGCTCTTCGGTGAAATGCTGCCAGCGGCGGCGTTGACGCAGCTGGCGCGGGTCATGGACGATGGCCCCGACCTGGTATTTTCCATCGGCACCACCAGCGTATTTCCCTATATTGCTCATCCGGTATGGTGGGCGCGCCAGAACCGCGTCGCCGCCGTGGAAATCAACCCCGGCGAAACAGAGGTCAGCGCGCTCGTTTCCCATCGCCTGGAGATGGGCGCGGCGCGGGCAATGGCGGCGCTCTGGTCGCGCCTTCACCCATGAGGCGCCGTGCAGGACTTCCATGCTCGGCTGGCAAGGGCCGAACGATGTCAGGCGGTTAATCGGAGGTTTCTTTTGGAAGCGTGCACCGCATTTCGCGCATTTCGCTTTCCCGCCGTACCCTCTACCATATGCCCCCATGAAAATCCTTATTGTCGATGATGAACCGGCAATTGCCGACACGCTGGCCTACGCGCTTTCCGCCGAAGGCTACGCCGCCGACCGTTGCGAACTGGGGCGTGAAGCCGTGGCGCGCGCGGCATCCGTTGAATACGCTATCATCATTCTCGATGTGGGACTGCCGGACATGAGCGGTTTCGACGTATGCCGCGAATTGCGGCGCCAATCGGATGTGCCTATCCTATTTCTTACCGCGCGCGCGGAAGAAGTCGACCGCATCGTCGGGCTGGAACTGGGCGCGGACGATTACGTCGCCAAGCCGTTCAGTCCGCGCGAACTGGTTTCGCGCGTGCGCGCCATTCTGCGCCGTGCGCGCGCCGCGCCGGAAGGCTCCGGCGCGGCGGCTCCAACGTTCCAGATCGACCGCGAGGGTATGCGCATCGCCTGCAAGGGGCAGTGGCTCGTTCTCACTCGATACGAATATCTGTTGCTCGCCTGCCTGCTCGAACATCCGGGTCGCGTGTATTCCCGCGCCGTGCTGATGGACAAGGTGTGGCGCGATGCCGAAGAGACGGAAGAACGCACCGTCGACACCCACATCAAGACCTTGCGCGCCAAACTGCGCGCCGCGCTCCCGGAATGCGATCCCATCGTCACCCATCGCGGACTCGGCTACAGCATCGACTCATGAACGCCGCCATTCGGGGCCGCCACGGCGTGCCGCGCCCTGTTCCCTGAATACGCCCGGCAAAAACAAAACCGCGCCGCCGCCACGAATAAAACTATGGCGGCGGCGCGGCGCATCAAGGACTCACGGATGCGGCACGCTCAAGCCGTATCGAAAACCGCCCTGGAACCGCCCTGGACAGCTTCCACAATCACCAGCCGCCTCCAAAGGAGCCGCCATAACTGCCGCTGTCGTAGCTGCTGCTGCCGTAAGAGTCGTAGCCGCTATCGTAGCTGCTGCTGCCGTAAGAGTCGTAGCCGCTATCGTAGTTGCTGCTGCCGTAAGAGTCGTAGCCGCTATCGTAGTTGCTGCTGTCGTAAGAGTCGTAGCCACTGTCGTAGCTGCTGCTGCCGTAAGAGTCGTAGCCACTGTCGTAGCTGCTGCTGTCGTAAGAGTCGTAGCCGCTGTCGTAGCCGCTGCTGCCGTAAGAGTCGTAGCCGCTATCGTAGTTGCTGCTGCCGTAAGAGTCGTAGCCGCTATCGTAGTTGCTGCTGTCGTAAGAGTCGTAGCCGCTATCGTAGCTGCTGCTGCCAAGGGGATCGTAAATGCCGGACAAACCGTAATCGCTTGAACTGCTCATCAAGTCGGACAGGTCAATGCTGATCGGCGAGTCGAAATCGCTTGTGGAATTGAAATAATCCGAATCGCCCGACAAACCGTAATCGCTTGAACTGCTCGTCAAGTCGGAGAGGTCAATGCTGATCGGCGAATCGAAATCGTTTGTGGAACTGAAATAATCCGAATCGCCCGACAAACCGGAATCGCTTGAACTGCTCGTCAACTCGAAGAAGTCGACGCTGACGGGGGAATCGAAATCGCTTGAACTGTCGTCCGAATCATCGGAAGAAATCCCATCGTAAGCGGGTAGCACGATATCCAGAATGTCGTCAATGCTCTTGTCCGAGAGAAGATCTGAAACGAAGCTCGATATACCGCTACTTTCATCAGACGCAGGGGTAGAGATGTCTAGCACCTCATCGGAAATTACAACCTTGTCGAGGTTGGTGCTGCCGAGATCGCTATCTCTGGACAGGCCGCTTGGTGATATGGAATTCAGGATGTTGTCGACGACCTTGTTTACAAGGTTGCCGGAAACGAGCGACGTACTCGTGTCGCCGCTCTCGTCGGATGCAGGAGTAGCAACGCTGCTGCTGTCCGTGTTGAATGGGACGGCAAAGAGGGGAAATCCCGTGCCTTCTTTTTCATTGGATGCAATGATGCTGTCAATGAAAGACTGGCCTGGATTTTGAATTCTTTCGATGAATTTCTGTATTGCACCATTCACCGAGGTTCCTGCGGAGGGTGTTGTTTCCGGTGAGTTTGTGGAAGTGGCTGGTGTCGTAGACGTGCCTGATGAGAGCGTGCCTTTTGTATCTCCAATGGCCGTTGTAATTGTGCCACTTGGAATATTAAGGGTAACACTGCCAACCGTTCCTGTGGGTGATGTGCCGGTAATTCCTACTTCCAATGAAGGATCACCGTCTTTATCTACCTTAATTTCTAGAGATTCCCCGGGTGTGCTAGCTTGTGGGAGTTTTGATAGCAACAGATCAATATCTGTGCCTTTTTCTCCAATAGTGGCAGTCCCAACTACTTTGAGCTTATCGCTTAAAGCATCAATCGTAGCAGTTGCCCCCCCATGCTCCTTGCACATCCTTTTGCGTTCCGACGGTTGCTGTTATTTTCTCTAGAAGATCACCAGGAAGCAGCGAAGTATTACTCAAACCAAACCCGCTCACATTTCCATTTTTGTCAATAGACAATTTCATGCTGGCATTACCGTCATCATAGTCACGGCTTCCTGTCAGGGTAGTGTCCTGATAGGCCATATCCCCTGAGGGTTGCACAACAAAATTGGGTTGCACAGTCAGCTTCGTTTCAGAGACAGTTTCTTCCACTGAAGGACTAAGCATGAACTTCTTGCCGTCCCAGACCAATTTAACACCAACTGTTGCCATCATACACCTCCGGTTAGGCCGACTATGTCGGCGGTTCGTCAAGGAAACCCTGCAAAATCAATCGTCATTGCAAGTGACGCAAAGCAATCCCGAGCCGTATGGATTACCATGCAGCTTCTCGCCCCTAGCAATGTCGACTAATCAGAAACTCATTAAAGTATCGGTATGCCCAAAATTTTCCTTAACGCTTCTTTGTCATCCGAGAACTGGTAGCTAAACACATACCATTTATCTAAAGTATTCTCGAATATGAGGCGAAAGCACATCAATCTTCCATCTCCCATCTCTATTATATAAGCCCTGTCGTCATAGAGATCGGTTTTCATTGTTTTGCTGATAATGTGAACTCCATACACACCAGATTTTCCCGCCATTGCCTGCAATACAGCATCAATCTGTGCCACAGTAATATCTGGATTTTTCATTTTCGGCGAAGCATGATCCAGAAACAATGGTAACAGACAACCATTTCGGAATTTTTCCATTGCACATTCTATAAACTGCTTCTCGAATGCATTCCTGTCCTCAACCGGAATTGATTTGGATTCCGCCAATGTACTCGCTGCACAAAGCAGCCCCACCAGAAGCCCCACCCACCTGTTCCGTGCTTTCATCTTTCAATCCTCGCAAAATTCGCCACAATCGCCGCAGCTATAATAGAGTAATACAACATGACAAACTCTATCAGATGCGACCATCAAAGAAGATCACCAGGTAATGGCAAGCCTAAGGTCTTCGCTATATCCTCCCTCTCACTTGATATCTCGTAAGCGCCAACATACCATTTGCCAAGTTGTTTCATAAAAACAACATGAAAACAGCCCAATTTTCCATTCTTTGCTTCAACAAGATAAACCCTTTCATCAAAAATGCCTGCTTTCATCGTTTTGCTAAAGCTATGCACTTTACGCCAGCCCACCTCTTTAGCGACTCTTTGCAATGCAGCATTAAGCTGCTCTGCTCCTTTCTCGGAGCCTGCCAACAACGGAGAAGCATGCCCCAAAAACAACGGCACAATGCACCCATCCAAAGACCCCGCCAAAATGCACTCGATGAACTGCTTCTCGAACGCATCCCTGTCCTCGATCGGTATTGGTTTGGCGCTGGCCGCCAGCGCGCCCGTTGCGCAAAGCAACCCCGCCCAAAACACTGTCCACCTGTTCCATGCCTTCATCTTTCCGCCCTCGCTGATGTATCGTCATAGCTGTATCGACTATACAGACAAGTTTTTCACAGTGCAACACATTATTTTTGACAATTATCCAGCACGCCGTGTTTTCAGGACAAATTACGTTTAAATCAATTGTTTTATATGAGTAAAATTTTTTTACAACATCACTCATGCCGACGCGACAGCCCGATGAGTGCTCTGTCACGCCGAGTGGTTTCCCAGAAAACATGCGAAAGCATTATTGTTCATACATGAACGTGGAGGTGCTTTTGCATTCCAAAATCTGTCGTCCGAATCATCGGAAGAAATCCCGTCGTAAACACTGAACAACCGTCATTGCGAAGCCCGAAGGGTTGTGGCAATCCATGGCGGAGTCAGATCGAACGTGTCTGACGTTCGCTTTTGAAGGCGAAAATGCTATCTTCGTGGACGATCACGACGAGCAATGGAAAGGTTTCCATCATGATGTTCAACCCCCTTTCTTCCGCCGGTCATCCGCGAGAACGTGTTTCCGGCGCCGGGCTGAACATCTCCGTCCGTTTCTTCATCGGCTATTTCCTCGCCCTGGGGCTGGCCGGATGGTTCGTGCTGAATGTCGTCACCGACGAAATTTCGCCGGGACTGCGGCAGGCGCGAGAGGAAACGCAGGTGGACGCCGCGTTTCTTCTCGCCGAATTCGCCGCCGAGGATCTGGCTGCCGGACGGATCGGCGACGGCCCTTTCGCCGCCGCGCTGGCCGCCGCCAGACAGCGCAAACCCGCTGCCGTCATTTTCGGCATCAAGAAAGAACAGATGGATTTCCGCGTCTACATCACCGATCTTCACGGCAAGGTGGTTTTCGACTCCGAAGGACGGGCGACGGGCGAGGATTTTTCGCAATGGAATGACATCTCCCGCGCCCTGCGCGGCGAATACGGCGCGCGCACCACCCGGGACAACCCCGGCGACATCATGACATCCTCCATGTACGTCGCCGCGCCGGTGGTCAGGAACGGCGAACGTATCGGCATATTGTCGTTCGCCAAGCCAACGGCGACGCTCATGCCTTACGTCGACCGCATGACAGGCCGCATCCGCGCCGACAGTTTCGTCATGCTTTCCGTCTCCGCGCTGATCGGCGTCCTTTTTTCCGCCTGGCTCACCTGGTCGATCCATGGCCTTATCCGCTACGCGCGCGACGTGATCGCCGGACGCAAGGCGGAACCGCCCACCGGCGGAGGCCGGCAGTTTTCCGAACTCGCGCACGCGCTCGCCGCCATGCGCGAACGGCTGGAAGGCAAGCAGTACGTGGAAAGGTACGTCCAGAACCTTGCCCACGAAATGAAAAGCCCGCTCACCGCCATCGCTTCCGCCGCCGAATTGCTGGAAGACGGTTTGCCGGAAACCGAACGGCGGCGTTTCGCCGCGCTGATTCAGGAACAATCGGGCCGCATGCGGCTCATCATCGAACGCATGCTGCAACTGGCGCGGGTCGAGCAACTGCAACGGCTGGAAGACAATCAGCCGCTTGAGCTGGCCGATCTCGTCCGCCAAACCGCCGCCGCCCGCGCCGACGCGCTGGCGCGCCGCAAGCTCACGGCGAACATCCACGCCATGGATGATGCGTACCCTTGCCGCGGCGACGCTTTCCTGCTGCAACAGGCAATCGCCAATCTTCTCGACAACGCCATCGATTTCTCCCCCCTTGGCGGCGAAATCGGCATCGTCCTGCAAAAGATACCCGGCAAATTGCGCCTCACGGTGCGTGATCACGGCGGGGGGGCGCCCGATTACGCCTTGCCGCAGATTTTCGAGCGTTTCTATTCCCTCCCCCGCCCCGCCACGGGCCACAAAAGCACCGGACTGGGATTGCCTTTCGTGCGCGAAGTCGCACACCTGCATGGCGGCGATGCTTTCTTTGCCAACCACCCGCAAGGCGGCGCGGAAGTGACGCTGGAAATATCGGCATGAACGCCGCCCGATAAACTGGCAGGCAATAGTCAAGGAAACGCCGGGACGGGGTGACGCGCCAAAACCCGTTCCAGAAACAACCTCAAGGATGTGACGTAACCCAGGCGTCACCCCGCGGGGAGATTTCCTTTTTCCAGATAGGCGCGCGCGCCTTGAGTTCATCAATCAACCAATGGCAGGCATCCAGCGCCGGGGCGCGGTGCTCGGCAGCGGCGGCGATGAGAACGATGTTGTCACCGGCATGCACCGCGCCCAGCCTGTGCACGATACGCACGTCGATCAGCCCGAAGCGCGAGACCGCCTGCGCGTGCAGGTTTTGCAGTTCGGCAAGCGCCATGGCTTCGTAAGCGTCGAAACGGATTTCGTCCACCTTACGGTCTCCGGAAAAATCGCGCGCGCAGCCGAGAAACACCGCAATGCCACCAATGCGGCGCGAGACGGCGCGCAGGGCGGCAATTTCCCTGTCCAGCGAAAAATCTTCCTGTTGCAGGCGTACCGCGTCCAGCATTTCAGCCTCCGGAAAACGCCGACATGAAAACAACTTCCGCCCCGTCGGCGAGCGGCGCGTCGTCCTGTTCATCGACGCGCCTGCCATTGACCGCCACGATGGAAACGAGCGAGAAAGCTTCCCCGTGCCGCGCGCGCAATTCGCTGTAAATATCCTGCCAGCGCAGGCCTTGCCGGAAATCCGCCTCGATCTGGCGCGCGCCGACACGCTCGGCCACCGGGCCGAAGAAAAGTACACGGATCATGACAACGCCTCCCGCGCGCCGCGCCGCCAGGAGCCGCTTTTGCCGCCGTGCTTTTCCTCCAGTTGCAGATTTTCGAGGCGCATGCCCCGATCAATGGATTTACACATGTCATAGATTGTCAGTAAGGCGGCAGCGGCGGCGCACAAAGCCTCCATTTCGACGCCGGTCGATCCGGTACAACGGGCGCTGACCCGCGTGCCAAGACCGACACGGCCTTCGGCATCCGGCACGAGAATTTCCCCAAATTCGACTTCGACCCCGGAGAGCGGCACGGGATGACACATGGGAATCAGATCGGACGTGCGTTTGGCGGCCAGGACCGCCGCGACGTCGGCGACGGCAAGCACGTTGCCCTTGGCGAGCGTTCCGGCGCGGATGCGTTCCAGCGTCCCCGGCAAGATGCGCAGAGTGCCGCTAGCGGTCGCCGCGCGATGGCTTTCCGCCTTGGCGGAGACATCGACCATGCGTGCACGCCCGGCGGCGGAAAAATGGGTCAGGTCGGACTTGTCCAAGAAAAATCCTTTTGGAATCAGTGGCCAAGCGTCATTGCGAGGCTTGATGCGCTGCCATGCGTAGCACTGGCGGCAGCGTCTTGCAATGACGGCGACTTGACCAGCGTTTCCTTTGCAAGAATACGCGGGCCAACCAGCCCGCAATGCAGGCACAGTGTAACGGGTTTGCAGCCAAAGCAATCATCGCGCCGCTGCCCGTGGCGTCAGTCTTCCGACACGGTCTGATTCAGTCCGGCGAGTTCCTTGGCGAAATCAGCAGCGGGAACCGGGCGGCTGAACAAATAGCCCTGGAAGAGATCGCATCCATGGTTGAGCAGGAACAAACGCTGTTCGTTGGTTTCCACGCCTTCGGCAACGACCTTGAGGCCCAGGGCGTGGGCCATGCTGATGATGGCAATGGCGATCTTGCCGTCGGCATCGGCGTTGTGGATGTCCGAGACGAAGCTTTTGTCGATCTTCAGCACGTTGACGTCGAATTGCTTGAGATAGGAGAGCGACGAGTAGCCAGTGCCGAAATCGTCGATGGACAACCCCAGGCCCATTTCGCGCAGGCGGGCGAGCATGTCGACGGTGCGGCCAACATTGCGGATCAACATGGATTCGGTCAGTTCGAGTTCGATCAGTTCGGGGTCGAGGCGGGCAGCGGCCAGGCTGTTCGAGATCAGCACGGGCAGGTCGTTTTGCAGGAATTGCTGCGCCGACAGGTTTATCGCCACCGGCACGATGGACAATCCGGCTTCACGCCAGTCGTGGAGCTGCTGGCAGGCGGTGTTCAGCACCCATTCGCCGATCGGCACGATGAGGCCGGATTCTTCGGCTAGGCGAATGAAGCGATCAGGCTGGATCATGCCCTGTTCAGGGTGCCGCCAGCGCAAAAGCGCCTCGGCGCTTTGCAGGCGGTTGGTTCTGGCGTCGATCTTGGGTTGGTAGAAGAGTTCGAGTTCCTTGTTGTCGACCGCGCCGCGAAGCTGGTTTTCAAGCAGCAGGTCGCCGAGCGTGGAGGTGTTCATGTCAGTGGAGTAGAAGCGGAAGTTGTTGCGTCCGTCTTCCTTGGCGCGGCTCATGGCCGCGTCCGCGTTGCGCAGCAGTTCCGCCGCCGTGCCGCCGTCCGTGTCGAAGATGGCGATGCCGATACTGGCGGTGATGCTGATGCTGTGCTCGCCCAGGAGGTAGGGGCGGCCGACGCTGTTGAGCAGTTTGCGCGCGATGGCGGCGGCATCTTGCGGCTGGTTGATGTCGGGCAGGATGAAGACGAATTCGTCGCCGCCGAGGCGGGAGACGGTATCGGTGTCGCGCAGAAGGTTATGGCTGCGGTGCGCGACTTGCTGGAGCAGCGCATCGCCCAGTTCGCTGCCCAAGGTATCGTTGATGTTGCGGAAGCGGTCGAGGTTGAGAAAGAGCACAGCGGCATGGTTGTTGATACGCCGCGCCTGGGTGATGGCTTCGTTCAGGCGCTCCTGCATCACTAAACGGTTGGGCAGGTTGGTGAGCGAATCGTGTTGCGAGAGGTGCTGGATATGGGCTTCGTTACGCTTGCGCTCGGAGGTGTCGGAGAAGATGCCGATGTAGTTCGTGAGCCTGTTTTCGTTGTCGCGCAGGGCCGTGATCGAGAGCCATTCGGGGAATACTTCGCCATTGCGGCGGCGATTCCAGATTTCGCCTTGCCATTTGCCGCGCCGCTCAAGCGATTTCCACATGTCCTGGTAGAAGGCCGTTGCGTGCTGTCCGGAGCTGAGCAGCGAGGTCGGCTGCGTGCGGATTTCTTCGAGGGTGTAGCCGGTAATGGTGGTAAACGCCGGATTGGCGGTGAGGATGCGGGCGCGGGCATCGGTGATGACCATGCCTTCGGTGGCGCTGGTAAAGACGGTGGCGTAGAGCTTGAGGTGGGTCTGGGCGCGGTGCAGTTCGTCGATGCGTTGTTCGAGATTGCGGTTGGCGTTGCGCAGGGCCTGTGTGGCGTGGCCAAGACGGGCAAAGATCAGCACTAGGTAGAAGGCGAGTACGAGCGCGACGACAAAAAGCAATATCCGGTAGATTTGCGCCCGTTCCGCCGAGCGCGCGTAGCCGCTGTCGTAGGTCTGGACGATTTGCATGCCCGCGTGCTCGGTGGGAATCGCGGCGAGTTCGCGCAGCCTGTTGCTGATGGCTTGGTTGTGGTCGACCATGATCCGGGCATGGTCGATGGTGTTTTTCACTGCCGTGGCTACCTGTCCGGGCTGTTTGGCGCTCTCGCGCGCGAGGGTTTCCAGACGTTTGTAGATGGCGGTCGCAAAGTCTTTGTCGTCCGAGACCATGTAGGTCATGACGTCGTTGCTCAGGGCGGCGATTTCGGTGCGCAGGTACGGGCTGGCGAGCGTCTGGACGGTTTTTTTGATCGAGGTGGGAAAGTAGCGGGTCGAGTTGCGCAGTACCGCGCTTTCGCGCACGAAGCTTTCGATGAGTTGGTTCCTGCGCTGCGTCAGTTTGTCGAATTCATCTATCCGGCGCGCCAGTTGCCTGGCGTCATCGCCAGACAGGAAACCCGGCATGCGACGCAGCTTTTCTATCAGGGCGTTGATATTCCTGGTGCTTCGGGAGATGCTGTCGTAGTTCTTGGTAAGCTCGAAGCGGATTGCCAGTACGTCGCTGTATATCTGGGCATTGGTCTGGCGGAGGTCGCTCAGTTCGCGCGCATAGGCCAGATGCACGGAGGCCGATACCGAATCGGCGTTCTGGAAAAGCCATATCAGCGCAACCGCGGCCATTGCCACCATGAGCAGGGCTTGCCCAAATCCGCCGCGAGGCGCGGGCGGAGACGCTTCGGCGGTATCGGGCGCGAGGGGCGGCGAAAGCTGGGCGTCGGCGGCTTGGGCCTGGCTGTTGTCGAGGCTCATGGCTGCAAAGGCTCTCCGCGGTATTCCCCAGTCAGGCTTTTGAGAAAGGCGGAGATGTGGCGGCGGTCTTCCTGGGACAGGGTGCGGCCAAGTTGATAGCGGCCCATGATGTCGATGGCTTCATCGAGCGTGGCGGCGCTGCCATCGTGGAAATAGGGTGCGGTAACTGCGACGTTGCGCAGGCTCGGGACTTTGAAAACGTAACGGTCTTCTTCCCGTTTGGTGATGTTGTAGCGGCCCAGGTCGGCCTTGGTGATGCTGCCGCGGTCAGCGAAATAATCGCCCATGATGCCGAACCGCTGGAAGAAGTTGCCGCCGACGCCGATGCCCTGATGGCAGCTGATGCATCCGTAATCGGTGAAGCGCCGGAAGCCTTCTTGTGTTTCATTGTCGATGGCCGTCGTGTCGCCATTGAGGAAACGGTCGAAAGGCGCATTGGGCGTGAGCAGGGACGCTTCAAAGTTCACCAGGGCGTCCGTGATTGTCCGCTCGCTGATTTCGCCGCCGTACTCGTGCTGGAAATCACCGCGATAGGCCGTGTTTTCCTTGACGCGGCGGATGGCGATGGCCCAACTGCTCGCCATTTCGGAAGGATCCAGCAGCGGCCCGGCGATCTGCTCGGCGAGGCTGGCCGCGCGCCCGTCCCAAAATTGGCGGAAATTGAATACCGAATTGAATACCGTCGGCGCATTGACAACCCCCGTGGCGTTGCCTACGCCGCGCGAGAACCTGAGTCCATCGTCGCCGCCATTGGCAAGCGCATGGCAGTTTGCACAGGAAACCGTACCGTCGGCTGAAAGTTGGGGATCGTTGAACAGCTTTTCGCCGAGTTGCGCTTTGCCGGAGAGGATATCCTGTTCCGCAGGGCGTGGAATGGGCAGGATGGCGTCCTGGCGCCATTGCTGCGTGTCGGGCGCGCTCGACACGCCATTGCCAGAGGGCGGGTTTTCGTCTTTCGGGATGGTGAGCGTTACAACGAGGGCCGCTGCCAGCAGGGTGAGGAAACCATAAAGCAGGAAATGCGCTCGTCCTCTGTTCATGGCACGGCTCGTAAAGGCTTATTCTCGGAATGGTTCAAGGCGTTGGCGACAGCTCCGGCCCCGGCGGGGAGAGTGTAGGCGCGCGCCGTTCGGGCAGATAAGACGCGATCTGGCAGGCGAGGGATGCCATGTAAGGAATGCATTGCAAGGCGAGAATCCCGACCCATAATTGCGTTTCGGCGTCACCGGCGCCGCGTTTCCACACAACCGCCATGATTGCTAGAACGAGGGCGACAAGCATGCCCAGTTCTTCACGAATCGGGCTGAAAAACGCAAATGCGCCCTGGGTTTTCCACCCCTTCGGGGTAACGATAAATACGCCTTTTTTCTTGACGAGGCCAGTGAACACGCCACGTGCAATGGCGTGTGACAGTCCGACCGAGAGAATGGAGGCGCCAAGGATGTCACGCCACGGGCAGGCCATGGTCCGGCGGTAAAGAATAGGGCCGAGCGCGGCCTTGAAGGCCATGAAACCAAGGACGGGCAAGGCGAGCGCCACCACGGGCAAGCTGAATGCCTTGGGCCAGGCAAGGATGCCCACCGTCCAGAGCAGGCTGCCGTATGCGAACACCAATTGCAGGGCGTCGCCGAACCAAGCGAACCAGCCGGTGAGGAAGTGATAACGCTGCGCGAAATCCAGCGTGCCGCGCCCGAGCATTTTCGGCAAGTGGGCCTTGAGGATTTGCATGGCCCCGAAGGCCCAGCGGAAACGCTGGCTCTTGATCGCGGCGAAATCCGAGGGCGTGAGGCCGCGGCCAAGGACGTGGTCGACGTAGCGAGTGTCGTAGCCCTTCTCGATCAGGCGCAGGCCCAGTTCGGTATCCTCGCAGATGCACCATTCCGACCAGCCGCCCACTTCTTCCAGCGCCTTGCGGCGTACCAGCGTCATGGTGCCGTGCTGGATGAGGGCATTGCGCTCGTTCCGATGGTGCATGCCGATGCGGAAAAACCCATCGAATTCCCAATTGCACATGCGGCGGAAAGCCTGGGTTTCCCAGTCGCGGTGCGCTTGCGGCGCCTGGACCACGGCGACATCATCCTTGTCGAAGTGCGGCACGAGATTCGCCAGCCATTGCGGATCGACGACGTAATCGGCATCGACCACGCCGACGATCCCGGCGCGCGGGTCGGTGACTTTCAGTCCGTAATTGAGCGCGCCCGCCTTGAAGCCGGGCCAGTTCATCAGGTGGAAGAAACGAAACCTCGGCCCCAGTTCGGCGCAGCGTTTTTCCAGGGGCCGCCACAGGCTCTCGTCGCGGGTGTTGTTGTCGAGAACCAGCACTTCAAAATTGCCGTAATCGAGCGCCGCGAGGCTGTCGATGGTGGCAATCACCATTTCCGGCGGTTCGTTGTAGCAGGCGAGATGGATGGAGACGAACGGCTGTTCGCCGACGGGATGCGGCGGCAGAGGCGCGAAGCGGCGGCGCCATCGGCGCTTGAACAGGATTTCGCCGAACTCGAAGCCGTGCGAGAGCAGCACCGCGACGGTGAGGCAGGTTGCCCCGATAATCATCGCCAGCCCGATGAGTTCGCGCTGCTGGCGCTGCGGCACCAGGTAATACTCTACTGGCACGTTCAGGCCGATAATCAGGGTCGATACGCAGGCCTGGATCATCGTGGCCAGGAAAAGCCTGCCGCCAACGCTCCAACCCGGAAGAAAAAAAGCCGCCAGCATCATGGGCAGGAAGGCGATGGTCGCGGCGTAGCTCGCCTTGTTCGACCAGTGCCGGTCGCGCACGATGCGGCCCGTGAGCGGGTATTTGAGCTTGCGGTCAACGTCGTACATGCCCCAGTAGGCGCCGGCCCAGCCCTCGCCCCGGTCGGCGTCGATTTTCCATGGCTGGTCGATGGCCTCCAGCAAAAAGTAATCGAGCATCGGCGTGCGCGGATCGGAAAGGAATTCCCGCACGAAACGGGCCTGGTTGTTGTCCGAGGGCGCCGCCGCCTCCCGCACCGGCCCCTTGCTTGGCCAGCCGATTTCGCCGATGACGATCTTCTTGTCCGGAAAAAGCCTGGCCATTTCTTCATAACGCTCGAACACGCGGTCGATCGCCTCGTCGATGCTTATTCCTTCATGATAGGGAAAGATATGCACGGTAATGAAATCGACATGCTCTGCAAGCGCTGGGTATTTCTGCCATACATGCCATTGCTCCGCCGTCGAAACGGGTTTGCGCACCTTCGCGCGCACCTCGTCGAGATAGTCTGTGAGTCGCTCGAAAGCCTGTTCGATGTTTCTTTCGTTCTGGGCGCGCCACAAGACTTCGTTGCCGACGACAACCCGCTCGATGTGGCGCATTTCATTGGCCGCGCCGATCAGGGCGTTGATTTCCTGGCGGTTCCGGGTTTCGTCGTTGTCGATCCAGATGCCCGCCGTCACCTGGAAATCACGCTCTCCAGCCAAGCGCAGCAGCATGGGCAGGTCGGAAATGCCGTAGGTGCGCAGGCTGTCGGTTTTATTCCTGAGCATGTCGAGGTCGTCCGATAATTCGGCGGCGCTTGGGTGCGGCCCCGTAAACGGGCTTTGGCCGCGCCGGTAGCCGCTGTAGCTGAATCCTCTGATGCCGAAAGAGGTGGCATGCGGGGAATCGTTGCTGTATCCGTATGCCTGCCACAATGAATACTGGGCGCTGGCAACAGCGGCAGCGATGGCAATGGCGATGGTCAGGCGGAAAACGAACGTGACAGCCTTCGATGCGGGTTCTTTCATGGTTGCTGACAGCCGGGTGAGCAATACCGTGCCTGGGCGGCGGATGGAAAACGCCGGGCAGGGCGTGGAACTGTACCGGGTTCCATGCGCGCATCCAGACGCGGAGGCATCAATACCGAAAAGTGTGGAATATTTCGCATTCTATGCCGTGCAGCGATGAATGACACGACGCTTGCCACGGGCGCCGTCAACAATTGAAAACGATATTGACAGGGAAGCCGTGACTTTGTACCGTAACGCGCTTTCATTGACGCGCATATTTCCTGCAATGACAAGAAAGAAACGGGCAATCCTGCGGTCGCGCGTCCGGATTCAAACCGCGCTCGTCCGGCGGACGTTTCGTCCTGGCGAGGGCATCCTTCCACGTTGTCAATCACTCAAAGGTAAGAACCATCATGGCTTCATTGCAGGATTTCTACATCAGGATCGAAGGCATCAGCGGCGAGTCCAAGGATTCCAAACATAAAGGCTGGATCGACGCGCTCAATTTCAGCTACGGCGTTTCCCAGTCCTCTTCAATGTTCATCGGCGGCGGCGGCGGCGTGGGCAAGGCCAGTTTCGATGCCTTGTCTTTTACGCACTACGTCGACAGGGCTACACCGAACCTTCTCCAGTATTGCGCAGCGGGCAAGCACGTCCCAACCGTGGAAGTGTCGGCGTGCAAGGCCGGGGACGGCTCGCAGGAATACATGCACATCACGTTCACGGACTGCCTCATCACCTCGGCCGGTCCGAAAGGCTCGACCGAAGATGCGCGGATACATGAATCGGTGAGCATTTCCTACGCCAAGATCAAGGTCGAAGTCAAGGAGCAGACCGCCAGCGGCGCCATGGGCGCGGTGGTTACCGGCACCTGGGACGTCAAGCAGAACGTGGCCTGAGAAATCGGGAATCAGGGGTCAGCGTGGCGAGGCGCCGCGTAAACTAAATCTGATACCGGATTTCCGATCCCTGTGGGGAAACGCCATTAAATTAAGCGTCATTGCGAGTAAAGCGCGGCAATCCGCGAGCTGTAGGGCGCATTACGGCATTCAGACATCGCAATGACGCTTATCGGTGTTCCCTAGCCGCCGATGTAGGACATTTCGATTTTCCCGGCGGGGTTCCACGTCATGGCGTGGCGTAGCTGCGAATAGCGGTCGTCACGCTCGCGCCAGACGGCATTGATGCGTTGGCACAATGCGTTGTCGTCGCACCGGGCGCGCAGCATGTCGCGCAAGTCGACGCCCTCGCTGGCGAAAAGGCAGGTGTA
This sequence comes from Azoarcus sp., assembly GCA_031258965.1. Classification (GTDB taxonomy): domain Bacteria; phylum Pseudomonadota; class Gammaproteobacteria; order Burkholderiales; family Rhodocyclaceae; genus WRNU01. The sequence goes on from JAIRMC010000002.1 coordinate 33,982, forward strand.
GAGTTTGCCGTCGGTGGAAAGGCGCAGGCGGCCACATTCGTGGCAGAACGCTTGTGATACCGAGGCGATGACGCCGATTTCGCCGCCGCCGTCCGCGAATTCCCATCGTTTGGCGACTTCGCCCGGACAATGGGGGTCGAGGGGCCGAAGCGGATATTCGGCGTTGATTTTCGCCAGGATGTCGCGCGCGGTGACGACATCGCCAAGCCGCCAACCATTGCTGAGGCCGACATCCATGAATTCGATGAAGCGGAGGATGACGCCGGTGTGGCGGAAGTGATGGACGAGCGGCAGGATTTCGTCTTCGTTGATGCCGCGTTTGACGACGGTGTTGATTTTGACCGGCGTCAATCCCACTGCCTGGGCGGCGGCGATGCCTTCGAGCACGGCGGCAATCGGCGCGGCGCGGCTGCCGCACATGCGGCGGAAGATGGTCTCGTCCAATGCGTCCAGGCTGATGTTGAGACGTGAGAGTCCGGCGTTTTTCAGGTCGCGCGCCTTTTTCGCCAGCAGGGTGGCGTTGCTCGTCATGGCGAGTTCGATAGGTTTGCCGTCTTCGCAGCAAAGAGGGGCCAGCATTTCGACCAGCCGTTCGACGCCGCGCCGCAGCAGCGGTTCGCCGCCGGAAAGGCGGATTTTGCGCACGCCCAGAGCAATGCCCTGACGGGCGATGCGGACGATTTCCTCGAAGCTCAGAAGGTCGGCATGGCGCAGGAAGATGAATTCCCGCCCGAAGATTTCCCGCGGCATGCAATAGGTACAGCGCAGGTTGCAGCGATCCGTCACCGAGATGCGCAGGTCACGCAGGGGACGACACAGCTTGTCCGTACAGTGGCCGTATTCAGGCGAGGACACGCCACGCCCCCGCGGATATGGATGGGTCATGCGCGGGCAGGTTTTCAGGCCACAATGGCGAGGCGTCTGTCGTCGTTTCCATCAGTGACCGCGTTTTCCAACGCGCGCTGGATGTTGTCCTGCAAATCTGCCAGCTCTCCGGACAGCGCGACAATGGAGACTTCGGACTGTTTGAGTTCTTCGACCCGATTTTCCAGAGTGTCGGTGGCTTGGTGGATGCGCCGGGCGCTTTCGAGGCGGCGCTTGAGTTGCAGTTGATATTCCCGGACCTGTATTTCGAGCGGGGCCATGATGACCCGCAGCCATTGTTCGACATCCCGGTTGGTGGACTCGAAGATGTGGCGCACTTGTACAGCCACGGTCTCGAAGAATTTCTTCATGAGCACGTGTTTTTCGGTCGTCATCAGCATCAGCGTGGTGTTGAGTTGTCGATTGCAGGTGTCTTCCAGACGGCTCAGGGCGGCTTCGCAGGTGCGGGTCGAGAATCTTTCGGGGGCTGTGAGTTTGAGGCCGTGTTCGACGCTGAAACGTTTGTACATGACGTCGAGCATCCGGTAGATTTCGGCGATGTCGGTTTCGGCTTTGCCGATATTGGCGCGCATGCGGGCGAAGAAATCCGTCATGGCTTCGCGCAGGCCCAATGAGAGGCGCGATTCGAGCATGGCGTCGCGGGTCTTGCGGGTTTCGGTGCGCAGAGTATCCACGCCGAGGTGCGCGAGCAACTGGTTGGAGAGGCCGGTAAAGACCGAGCGAACGGCGTAGTATTTTTTCAGCCCTTGCTCGAATTCGTCTTTTTCGACGCGGATTTTGTACATCAGGTATTCGACAACGCCACGGTTCTTGCCGTACAGGCCGGAGAGTTCCCGGAGCTGTTCCTTGACGCCGCTGAGCCGTGCCTGAAGCAGCACGTTGGCCTGATTGACGAGGTCGCGCGTCTCGCCCAGGGTGTTTTCGCGCACGATTTCCTGCTTGGCGGGCAGCAGGTCTTCGGAGAGCGCGCGTTCCAGGACGGACAGGCGGCTTTTTTCGAGCAATTCCTTATCGTCATTGATGCGAGCCACCAGCCCTTTTTGCGCCGAGACGGGAAAAATGCTGGCGCGGTCTATTTCAAGCGTCTCGCTCACCGATCCCACCTGGCGCTCGATCTCAGCGTTGATACTGACTTCGTCGCGCAGGCCATCCCAGAGGCCGTCGATCTTGTTAAGTACGACGATGCGGCCCTTGCTCCGCGCGCCGACATTGACATAGTCGCGCCATACGGTCATGTCGCTCAGGGTGACGCCGGTATCGGCGGCAAGGATGAAAAGCACGGCGTGGGCATTGGGCAGGAGCGAGAGGGTGAGTTCCGGCTCGGCGCCGATGGCGTTGAGGCCCGGCGTGTCGAGCACCGCCAGGCCCTGTTCGAGCAGGGGATGCGGAAACTGAATGACGGCGTGACGCCATTTCGGTACTTCGACCATGCCGTCGCCGCCCGGTTTGAGTCCGCTTTCGCCGCTGGCATCGAGCTTGAAGCCCAGGCGCGCGGCCTCGTCTTCCGATACCCGTTTTACCTCGCCCACCCGCAGCAGCGCCTCCTGGAGTCTGACGGTGGAACCGGCTTCGAGCGGCTCCACCGTCCATTGATCTTCCATGCGTTTGAGTTCGCTCACCGGCTCCGCGCGCGCGCGGGTATCTATCGGCAGCAGGCGCAGTTCGGGGGATGCGCCCGGCGTCCATTGCAGTTCGGTGGGGCACATCGTCGTGCGCCCGGCGCTCGACGGGAGGATGCGCGCGCCACGGTCGGCGAAGAAAATCGCGTTGATCAGTTCGGATTTGCCGCGCGAGAATTCGGCGACGAAAGCCACCGTGAGCTTGTCGGCGCGCAGGCGTTCGATCAGGAATTGCAGGCGTTGATCGGCCTGGACGTCGCTGACATCGTTGCGGCTCAGCCAGTTGCGCAAACGCAACACAGCCTCGATCGCTTCGCCGCGCCAGCGGCTATAAGCTGAAAACTGTTCGGCCAGAGTCATTCGATTCATTGTTGATTCCATGCAGCCTTTTTCCATGCGGCACACGCTTCCCGCGCAAGTCTAGCGCCGAACGCATCCGCATGCCATTACAGTTGTTTCCACCTGTCCGGCCAGCCGTGTTTCTGGCACACCAGACAAGAAAAACTGTTCGAACCGGGCGATGATTCATCGCCGCGCCGCAGGAATCATGCCGTATCCGGATGTTTTACATTCTCGCGCTTGCCGTCGCTCCGGCAAAATGCCTACCATGACGCATTGAAGCCTGATTTGCCGGGTTCCTTCCCTTTCCAATGCCGGATTCTGCCATGAAGTCTCTGTTTTCCCGTTATCTCGTTTTTTTCGGCGCCATCCTGGCGCTTTGCCTGCCCGCGGCGACCGCGTTGTCCGCCGAGGCCGAAGCCGGTGATGAGTCGGCGTCCGGCGTGGAAACGGGCATCGAAGAGGAAGATGCTTCCGAGATGGACGGATGGCAGGACGAGGGCGAGGACGACCTTGGCGTCGACGCCGAAAGCGAGGATGAGGATGAGGACGAGGACGAGGACGCCGAAACGCTCGTCGAAAGCATCGAAGCCGCCAACGCGCCGGCGCTTCCCGCGCTGGAACTCGACGAGACGACGCTCTACGAATTCCTTCTCGCCGAAATCGCCGGCGCGCGCGGCCAGCTCAAATTGTCGGCACAGACGCATCTCGAACTGGCGCGCAAGACGCGCGATCCGCGCATCGCGCGCCGCGCCGCGCAATTCGCCGTCGTGGCGAAGGAACCCCAGCTCATTACCGAAGCCGTGCGGCTATGGGGCGAAATCGACCCGCAATCGCTGGAAGCCCGGCAGGTGGCGGAAAGCATCGCACGCGGGCAGAGCGCGGCGTTCGATAAATTCCAGACATTCGTCGCGCGCGCGCTGGCGCAAAACCCGGCGAAACTCGCCCCCAACCTGATGGGACTCAATCGCGCCTTGCTCAAGGCCAACGACAAGGAAGCGGCGCGCAAGATCGTCTATCAGCTGACCGAGCCATACCTTGCGCATCCCGAAGCCCATTACGCCCGTGGCCAGGCTTCCGCGCTGGCCAGACATCCAATGGAGGCGCTCAACGCCATCGACCGCGCGCTTGAACTTCGCCCCGACTGGCAAGCGGCGGCCTTCGTCAAGGCCCATCTCCTGGTCGAAACCGGCAACGCGGGCAGGGCCAGCCAATTGCTCGCCGGAATCCTCGGACGCCAGCCCGGCAACAACAGCCTCCGGCTCGCCTATGCCCGCAGCCTGATCGCCGGCAACCAATTCGAGGCCGCGCGCGACGAATTCCGCACCCTGCTCGCAGCCGCGCCCAACAACCGGGACTTTCTGTACGCCATCGGCGTTCTCTCCGCCGAACTTGGCGATACCGCCGCCGCAGAGCCGTTGCTGAAGAAGGCGCTCGATGCGGGCCACCCGGAAGCCGACCTCATCCGCATCCAGCTTGGCAAGATTGCCGACAATCGGGGCGCGCACGCCGCCGCGCGCAAATGGTACGAAGCCGTCAGCCCCGGCAGCCGCTCTGCCGAAGCGCGCATCCTCGGCGCGCAGAGCCTTGCGAAGGAAGGGCGCATCGAGCAGGCCAGGCGTTTCCTGCGCGATGCGCCCAACGGCGATCCTGATGTCCGCCGCCGCCTGTTGCTCGCCGAATCGCAACTGCTCGTCAATGCCGGGCGCGGCAGGCAGGCATACGCCCTCATCGAAGAAGCCTTGCTCGCCCAGCCTGACGACAACGATCTGCTCTACGAATCGGCGATACTCGCCGAACGCCTCGGTATGCACGAGATCATGGAAGGGCGGCTGCGCAAGCTCATCGCCCTGTCGCCCGATTCGGCGCATGCCTACAACGCCCTTGGCTATTCGTTGCTCGAGCGCGGCGAGCGCCTGGACGAAGCCGAGAAGCTGGTCATCCACGCGCTGGAACTTCTTCCGGGAGACGCTTTCATCCTCGACAGCGTAGGTTGGGCGCGCTTCAAGCGTGGCGATCTCGCCGGGGCGCTGGAACGGCTCGAAGAAGCCTATGCCAAGCGGGCCGATCCCGAGATCGCGGCCCATCTCGGCGAAGTGCTATGGCGGCTGGATCGCAGCGCCGACGCCCGGCGCATTCTCGACAAAGCCTTGGCGGCGAACCCCGGTAACGCCTCCCTGAAAGAAACGATTCGCCGTCTGTACCGCCCAGGAGAAAAGCGTTGAGATCGCGCGCCCGCATTTCCCGTGCTCCGGTCGCGGCTCTCGCGGCCAGTCTGCTCGCGGCGGCCTGCGTTCTCAATCCGCCCGCGCTGCCCGTCGCCCCCGTGGCGCGGCGGGCGGTCGTCAGCTTTCTGCTCGCGGGCCGCCTTTCGGCCACGGACGGCGAACACTCGGCCACGGGCCGTCTCGAATGGCGGCACAGACCCGACACCGACCGCTGGACGGTGTCCAGCCCGCTCGGGCAGATCGTCGCCCGCATCGAAGACGGCCCGGACGGTGCGGAACTTACGCTCGCAAGCGGCGAGCGCCACTATGCCCCACAGGCCGCCGACCTCATGTCCGGCCTGCTCCCCGGCATCGTCAGCGTCAGACTGCCGCCCGCCCGCTTGGCCGTCTGGATACAGGCGGCCCCGCCCGCCGATGCCGAAGTGCGCACGCTCGATGCCCATGGCCGCCCGGCCCGCGTCATTGACCAGGGCTGGAGCATCGACTACCTCGCCTACCGGGACGACACGCCTGGCGCACTGCCGCGCCTGCTCGACATTTTTCGCGGCGATTTTCGCCTGCGCCTGACCATCGACCAATGGGAAACGCCTTGACGGTAATGCGGGCGCCCACCGCTTCCGCTCCCGGCAGGCTTGACGGCTGCCCCGCCCCGGCCAAGCTCAACCTTTTCCTCCACGTCACCGGGCGGCGACCCGACGGCTATCACCTGCTGCAATCCGCCTTCCGCCTGCTCGACTGGGGCGATACGCTCGATTTCGCCGTCCGTGCCGATGACCGCATCCATCGCACCAACGATATCCCTGGCGTGCCGGAAGACGCCGATCTCGCCGTCAGGGCGGCGCGGAGCCTGCAACGGACAAGCGGTTGCGCGCTCGGCGTCGACATCACCGTCCACAAACATCTGCCCATGGGCGGCGGACTCGGCGGCGGCAGTTCGGACGCCGCCACTACGCTGATGGCGCTCGACCGGCTCTGGAAACTTGGCCTCGGCCACGAACGGCTGCTTGGGGCTGGTCTTGCCCTTGGGGCCGACGTGCCCTTTTTCATCCACGGGCGCGACGCTTTCGTCGAAGGCATCGGCGAATCCTTGCAGCCGCTCGACCTGCCGCCTGCCTGGTATGTCATCGTCGCACCCGCCGCCGCCGTGCCGACTGCGGAAATTTTCGCCTCGCCCGAGTTGACGCGGAACACGCCTCCCGTTAAAGTTCGCGGCTTCACGTTGAGCCGTACCCGCAACGATTTACAGCCGGTCGCCTGCGCGCGCTACCCGGAAGTGGCCGAAGCCCTTTCCTGGCTCGGGCGGTTTGCACCGGCGCGCATGACGGGTTCGGGGGCATGCGTTTTCGCCGCCGCCGATTCCGCCGCGCATGCGCAGTGGATTGCCGGTCAATGTCCGGCGCGCTGGCGTGCATGGCGGGCCGCAAGCCTTGCCCGGCATCCGATGCACGGCCCGGAAAGCGTGAACGGATTTCTGATGGGGAGTCGCCAAGTTGGTCAAGGCACCGGATTTTGATTCCGGTATTCGAGGGTTCGAATCCTTCCTCCCCAGCCATATTCAATACGGGCAGGCTGCCGGGCCTGCCCGTATCGTTCGCGGGGTTCGCGGGCGGCCATTTATCATTCATTCAACCGGAACGGAGCGGAAATCGTGCCATACGGCAGTCTGATGGTCTTTACCGGCAACGCCAATCCCAAACTCGCCGCGGATGTCGTTCGCCGCCTGGGCATCTCACTGGGCGCGGCGACGGTCGGGCGCTTCTCGGACGGCGAGGTGCAAGTCGAACTGCACGAGAACGTGCGCGGCGAGGACGTGTTCATCCTGCAACCGACCTGTACGCCGACCGACGAAAACCTGATGGAACTACTGGTGCTGGTCGATGCCCTGAAACGCGCCTCCGCGCGCCGCATTACCGCCACCATCCCCTATTTCGGCTACGCGCGCCAGGATCGCCGTCCGCGCTCGGCGCGGGTGGCGATCACCGCCAGGGTAGTCGCCAACATGCTCCAGTCCGTGGGCGTGCACAGGCTGCTGACCATGGACCTGCACGCCGACCAGATACAGGGCTTTTTCGACATCCCGGTCGACAATGTTTATGCCTCCCCGGCGTTGCTCGCGGATCTCGGGCGGCGCAAATACGACAAACTGCTGATCGTCTCGCCCGATGTCGGCGGCGTGGTGCGCGCCCGCGCCTTCGCCAAGAAGCTCGAATGCGACCTGGCAATCATCGACAAACGCCGCCCCAAGGCGAATGTGGCGGAAGTCATGAACATCATCGGCGAAGTCGAAGACCGCACCTGCATCATCATGGACGACATCGTCGATACTGCCGGCACGCTTTGCAAGGCCGCCGACGCTCTCAAGCAACATGGTGCGCGGCAGGTGGCCGCCTACTGTACGCACGCGGTGCTCTCCGGCAAGGCTGTGGAGCGCATCGCCGCCTCCGCCCTCGACGAACTGGTCGTTACCGACACCATCCCGCTGCGTGGGGAAGCCCTGGCCTGTTCGCGCATCCGGCAGGTATCCGTCGCCACGATCCTCGCCGACACCATGCTGCGCATCAGTAACGAGGAGTCCGTATCGTCGTTGTTCATCGAATGATTTTTTCGTCCCGTGGCGTGCGCCGCGGGTTTTTCATCTCCGCCTGGTCGCGGGCGGAGTCTTTACAGGAGCTTTAAGAACATGACTATCACCTTCAAGGCCGAACGCCGCGAACAGCAGGGATCGAGTGCGAGCCGCCGCCTGCGCCGCGCGGGCCGTTTTCCGGGCATCATCTATGGCGGCGGCAAGCAGGCCGCCCCGATCCTGCTGGATCACAACGATCTTTTCCATCTTCTCAAAAAAGAAGCCTTCCACTCTTCGTTGCTCACCGCCGAAATCGACGGCGCCAGGGAAACCGTGGTGCTGCGCGACGTGCAATGGCACCCCTACAAGCAGCAAGTGCTGCACATCGACTTCCAGCGCATCGACGCTAGCCAGCCCATTCACATCAAGGTGCCGCTGCACTTCATCAACGGCGAAACCAGCCCGGCGGTCAAACTGCGCGGCTGCCTCATCTCGCACATCATGACCGAGATCGACGTCAAGTGCCTGCCAGCGGACTTGCCCGAATTCATCACCGTCGACCTCGCCAATCTCGAAGAAGGCTACGCGCTGCACGTCTCGCATCTGGCGCTGCCCAAGGGCGTCGAACTCGCGCATCATGCCGAAGGCGACCCCGTTGTGGTCAACGCTCAGCAGAGCCATACCGCCCCGGTCGACGAAGAAACCGAAGGCGGCGCGGGCACGGCGTCCGCCTGACGCGCGCCCTTTGCCGAGGCTCGACGATGGCGACCGCGCCTTCCAGCGCCCCCCGCCTGCTCGTCGGCCTCGGCAATCCCGGCGGCGAATACACCGAGACCCGGCACAACGCCGGGTTCTGGTTTTGCGAGCGCCTCGCGCGCGAACTGGGCGCGCGTTTCGCCCTTGAATCCCGTTTCCACGGCCTCGTCGCCCATCTCCGGGAAGCCGGTCTGTGGCTTCTCATGCCACAAACCTTCATGAACCGCTCCGGCCAAGCCATCGGCGCCCTTGCCCGCTTCTACCGCATCCCGCCCGGCGAAATCCTCATCGTCCACGACGAACTCGACCTCCCCCCCGGGCAACTGCGCCTCAAATCCGGCGGCGGCCTGGGCGGCCACAACGGTCTCAAGGACGCCTGCGCCCACCTCGGCACCCAGGATTTCTGGCGGCTACGCATCGGCATCGGCCATCCCGGCGACCGCGGTGAGGTCATCAATTACGTCCTCAAACCGCCCCGCCGCGAAGAACGCCCGTTCATCGACGAAGCCATTGATCGCGCACTGGCAAACTGGCCCTCGATTGTCCGTGGCGACTGGGAAAAAGCCGCCCAACGCCTGAACACCCGTCCCAAAGCGCCCAAACCGCCGAAAGTGCCGGAACCCCCGTCCGGCCTTACCGGCAAGGAACCCTCATGAGCCTGAAATGCGGCATCGTCGGCCTGCCCAACGTCGGCAAATCCACCCTTTTCAATGCCCTCACCAAAGCGGGCATCGAAGCGGCGAACTATCCGTTCTGCACCATCGAACCCAACGTCGGTATCGTCGAAGTGCCCGACGCCCGCCTCGCGCGGCTTGCTGCCATCGTCAAGCCCCAGAAAATCCAGCCCGCCATCGTCGAATTCGTCGACATCGCTGGTCTGGTCGCGGGCGCTTCCAAAGGCGAAGGGCTGGGCAACCAGTTCCTCGCCAACATCCGTGAGACCGACGCCATCGTGCATGTGGTGCGCTGCTTTGCCGACGACAATGTCGTCCATGTCTCCGGCGGCATCGACCCGATCCGCGACATCGAAATCATCGACACCGAACTCGCGCTCGCCGACCTCGCCACGGTCGACAAAGCCATCGCCCGCGCCAAGCGCCCGGC
>JAIRMC010000097.1 GCA_031258965.1 Azoarcus sp.
GGCCAGCCGCGCGCCGAGGCGCGCGCGGTGGGAATCCACATCGCCGAATGCCACCGGGTCGCCGCTGGAGAGCGTCACCTTGTCGCCCTCTTGGTGCGACCACAAATATTTGACGTACAAATCGAGATTGGCGCTGTCCGACATCCGCCAGAGATAGCCCGTTCCCAAATGAAGGCCAAAGTAACCGCTCGTGGTATCGAAGCCCGTATTCAAGTCGCGGCTGGAAAAATCCGTCTCGGCCTTGCCCGCGCGCAGCGAGGCTTCGCCGTAGACATGCCCGCCTGGGCCGCCCGCCTGGTCGAAGCGCAGCAACAAACCGCCGCCCAAATACGTGGTATCCCCGCCGCCCTTGATCTTGCGGCCGGGAAGGCTGTTGCGGGTGTCGAAATCCGCCGAACCATACTCGACGAAAACGCCGAAAACGAGCTTCCCGGCGGCGAGGTCCGCGAGCACAGGGAGTAGCCGGTGTAGGCATCTTTGGGGGCCGGATCGCTGCCCGTGAAATCCACGCCATTGAGGTCTTCCGTCTGGCCGCCTTGTCGATAATTTATCTTTTGTAAATAGAGACGAGCAATGGGAGCCGAACCGAAGCATCCGCAAAGCGGCGAACTGCTATCGGGGGGCGAGCCTGGACGGGATCAAGGTGTGCATGAGCGGCATGGGACGTGGCCTAACGCGCACGCTCAAGTGAACCTTGGGCGATGCGCTGCATGCGGTGCTGTGCGGGGCAGGTTACAAGCTGCGGATGATCCTCAAGAAGCTGCGGCTTCTTTTCGCCTGGATCTTGGGGCGTTTGCTCAAGACCGTGCTTGGGCAAAACTCGGAAAACGATAGGCCAGGCAAGACCAGATTCGCTGAATTCGGTATTGTTCAAGGCTGACTCACTAATCGTCATTGCGAGCAGGGCATGGCCGCCAGCGTGCCGTCTGGACCCCCGAGTCCCTGGAAGCGTTGCGCGGTTGTCTTGGCGTGATGAATTGCGTTATATGTCGGGTTCAGGAACGGAGGAAAACACGATGGAAAAATTGCGCGTGAAAGTCTGGGATTTGCCGACCCGGCTTTTTCACTGGTCTCTGGTGACGCTCGTTGTCGCGGCGTTTGCCACCGGGCTTGTTGGCGGCAACTGGATCGAAGTGCATGGCCGACTCGGACTCGCCATCGCGGGCCTGCTCGCGTTTCGCCTCGTGTGGGGCGTGATCGGTTCGACCTATGCCCGGTTCGCCCAGTTCGTCCCCGGCCCGGCGCGGGTGCTCGCCTACCTGCGCGGGCAATGGCACGGGCTTGGGCATAATCCGCTGGGTGCGTTCTCGGTGCTCGGGCTGCTTGGGCTGACCTTGTTCCAGGCGGCGAGCGGGCTGGCGTCGGACGATAACATCTCTTTTACCGGGCCGCTGAAAGCGCTGGTGACGCAGGAGACCGCCGATGCCTTGACCGGGCTGCATCACCTGAACGCTTGGCTGCTCGCGGGCCTGGCGGGACTGCATGTGGCATCCATCGTGTTCTACGCCGTCGTCAAGAAAGATTATTTGCTGCCGCCCATGATTACCGGCGTCAAAACGGTGGACGATCCGATGCTCGTCTCGGCGCGCGGCGGCGGCTGGCTGGCGTTCATCGTTGCCGTGGCGATCGCCGCGGGCGTGACCTGGGCGGCAGGCGGCGGCCTCAATCCGCCCCCGCCGCCCCCGTTACCGCAGGCCGCGCCCGCGTGGTAGACAAGGTGCCGACACCCGGCGCGCAGGGCGGCGTTCAGCCATTCTGTACCACGATCTGCGGGAATTTGTGCGACATGTCGCGCGGGGTGTTGGCGATGGCGATGGCGGCCTTGCGCGCGATGTCCCGATAGATCGCGGCAATCCGGCTTGCCGGGTCGGCGATCACGGTGGGCGCGCCGGCGTCGGCTTCCGCGCGGATTTTCAGCTCGAGCGGCAGCGCGCCAAGGAAGGGAACGCCGTAATCGTCACAAATCCTTTGCCCGCCCCCCGCGCCGAAAATGTGTTCCTCATGTCCGCAACGGGAACAGATGTGGATGCTCATGTTTTCGACCACGCCGAGGATGGGAACGTTGACCTTCTCGAACATCTTCAGCCCCTTTTTTGCGTCGATAAGGGCAATATCCTGCGGCGTGGTGACGATCACCGCGCCGGTCACGGGCACGTTCTGCGCCAGCGTGAGCTGGATGTCGCCCGTGCCCGGCGGCAGGTCGACCACGAGGTAGTCGAGGTCGCGCCAGCGCGTTTCGGTCAGGAGTTGGGTGAGCGCCCGCGTCGCCAACGGCCCGCGCCACACCATCGGGGTGTCGTCGTCGACGAGCAGGCCGATCGACATGACTTGCAAGCCATGGGCCTCGATCGGCGCCATCGTCTTGCCGTCGGGCGATTCCGGCCTGCGCGCGGCGATGCCGAGCATCTGCGGCTGCGATGGGCCATAAATATCGGCATCGAGCATGCCAACCCGCGCGCCTTCGGCAGCCAGCGCCAGCGCCAGGTTGGCAGCGGTAGTGCTCTTGCCCACGCCGCCCTTGCCCGAAGCCACGGCGATGATGTTTTTCACGCCGGGCAAAAGCCTCACGCCGTTTTTTACCGCGTGCGCCACGATCTTGCCGCTCACGCCGATGTCGACGCGCTCGACGCCGGACAAGGCATGCACGGCGGCAGCGAGCCGGTTGCGGATCGCCTCGTGCTGGCTTAGGGCCGGGTAGCCGGGTTCGACCTCGAAACGCACCACGCCGCCTTCGACCGCGAGGCCGCGAATGCGGCGGGTGGAGACGAAGTCCCTGCCGGTGCCGGAATCGGTCACTGTTTGCAGCGCGTCGGCCACCTCTTGCACGGAAAGACCTTGCGGACTGGCGTTCATGACGGTTCCTTCATTGGCGGGCGGCGCGCGCCCGGAAGCGAAATGGCGGGGATCATACCCGACATGTCGCGGGCGCACATCATTGTTGGCAAGACATGAAAAAAGAACGACGGCTTGCGCAAAGCGCCTTTCATGTCTGGATACGTAGCGATACCATGCCGCGCCATATCTTTTCTCTTTTTCCATCATGCCAAACCTGCCATTTTCCATTCCCGTCCGCCTTCGCGTCCTGCCCGTCCCGCTGTTCGCCTCGCTACTGTTCGCCGGATGTTCCGGTCTGCCCGTTCCCACCCAGGAACACAGCGGTTTCTCCCAATCCGCCAGCGATGGCGCGTCGTTTTCCGCCACGCGCCAAGCAGCGGCGCCGGACTGGGCGGGGTTGCAGCGCGAACTCGAAGCCGCCCTGCGGGAGACGCCCGGCAACCGCATCGCCCATCTTCCCGAAGGGTTGCGCGCGTCCCTGCCTGCCGCCGACGGATTCGCGCCGGGCCAGGCCGAGCTTCGGCCTGCGCTCGCCGCGCTGCTCCAGCGCGTCGTGCCGGTATTCCAGCGCCACGCCTGGGCAAGCATCCGCATCGTCGGCCACACCGACAGCCAGGGCAGTGAGATGCGTAACCTTGATCTCTCATTCCGGCGTGCCGAGGCCGTCGCGGAATACTTGCGCCAGCAAGGCATTGGGTTGGGCCGCTTGAGCGCCGACGGGCGCGGCGAGGCCGATCCGATTGCCGATAACGCCAAGGCGGAAGGCCGCGCCCGCAATAGGCGGATCGACATCTTCCTGAACCCGCGCTGAACGCCCGCGCCGCCCGGTCACTGCCGCTGTTCGAGCCAGTACGCCAGCCCTTGCGCATCAAGCTCCATATCCACCGCCAGCACGGGCCTAAGCCATTCGTGGCTCTCGGCGGGCGCTTCGGCGAGCAGGTAGCGTTCGATGCGGGTATGGATAGCCTCTTTCCGGGCTTTTCCTTCTCCCGGCGCGGCCTCGGCGAGGGAGACGAAAGCGTCGATCCGGCGCAGCAAGTCCACGCCCAGGCGCGCCGCCTCGTCCACCCGGCTGAAATGCGTGAGGTACATCGCCTCCGGTTTGAGCGCGAGCAGGCGAGGGATCGAGGCTTTCATCGCCTCGGGGTCGAACTGGGTCGGCGTAGTGGCGGGGATGAGGAAGGGCGCGCCGCTCACGCCCATCTCGCGGTAGGCGATGCCGAAAGCGTCGCCGGTGAAGCAGGCGCGGGCGCGCTTGTCCCACAGGCAAAGGTGGTGCTTGGCATGTCCGAGCGTGTGCAGGCATTGCAGGGGACGGCCCGCAAGCGCGAAAACCTGCCCGTCGGCGGCTTCCAGCACTCTTTCCGGCGGTACCGGCACTGGCTCGCCGTAAAGGCGGCGGGCATTTTCAGCGCCATACACTTCCGCCGTGCCCGCGAAAAGCCGGGTGGGATCGATCATGTGGCGCGCGCCGCGCGGGTGCACCACCAGCTTCGCGTTCGGCAAGCGCGCCATGTAAGCGCCCGCGCCGCCAGCGTGGTCGAGATGGACATGGGTGAGAAAAACGTAATCCACGGC
>JAIRMC010000135.1 GCA_031258965.1 Azoarcus sp.
TGGCAATCCATGGGCCGCAGACACATCATGGCGCGCCAGATTCTTTTCAGATTGGACTTTGACCGAGATATTGTGCTTCGGCCGGTTCCATTCCCGAAGCATGCCGGATTTTGAATCTCCAGTGTGAAGACGCCCTAAAATATTTTCTTTGACAACGCCCCTCCCCCTTTTATTTTCCACAAATAGCGCTCCATCCAGGATAAACTGCCACATCATGACAGGCAATGATACAAGGGGATGTCATGGAGACTTTCTCCCCCTCCGATCTCAAGACCATCCTGCATTCCAAGCGCGCCAATCTTTATTATCTGGAGCATTGCCGCGTGCTCGTCGATGGCGGGCGGGTCGAATATGTGACGGACGCGGGCAAGCGTTCGCTTTACTGGAATATCCCCATCGCCAACACGACCTGCCTTTTGCTGGGAACCGGCACTTCGGTCACGCAGGCAGCCATGCGGGAATTGGCGAAAGCGGGTGTGTTGGTCGGTTTTTGCGGGGGTGGCGGCACGCCGCTCTTTTCCGCCAACGAAACGGATTTCGAGGTGGCATGGTTTTCGCCCCAGAGCGAATACCGCCCAACCGAATACCTGCAACACTGGCTGCGTTTCTGGTTCGATGACGGCAAGCGCCTGGAAGCGGCCAAGCAATTCCAGCAGGCCCGCCTGCGGCGCACGGAGGCCATGTGGACGCACCGCATCCTGAGCGCGGAATCCGGTTTTTCCATTGATACCGATTTGTTGCGTGATCTGTTGCGGAAAGCAAGCGAAGCCGTGGCGCATGCGCCGGACAACACCGCGCTGTTGACCGAGGAAGCGCGGCTCACCAAGCAACTTTTCCGGCTGGCGGCCAGGGCCACGGCCTATGGCGACTTCACTCGCGCGCAGCGCGGCGGCGGCAGCGATCCGGCGAACCGTTTCCTGGATCATGGCAACTACCTGGCCTACGGGCTGGGCGCGACCGCCGCCTGGGTGCTGGGATTGCCGCACGGCCTGGCGGTCTTGCACGGCAAGACCCGGCGCGGCGCACTGGTGTTCGACATCGCCGACCTCGTCAAGGACGCCACGATCTTGCCACTGGCATTTATTTCCGCCACGCGCGGCGACAGCGCGCAGGAATTCCGCCAGTGTTGCATCGAAATGCTGGCCCGCGCCGAAGCACTGGATTTCATGATCGACACGGTCAAGGCGGTCGCCCTGTCGGTTGGCAAGGCCGACGCATGAATATCCTGCTTGTTTCCCAGTGCGACAAGCGGGCGCTCATCGAGACCCGCCGCATCCTCGACCAGTTCGCCGAACGGCGCGGCGACCGGGTCTGGCAAACGCCGATCACCCAGGCCGGATTGGAGACCTTGCGCAGGCTGTTGCGCAAGAGCGCCCGCAAGAACACGGCGGTGGCCTGCCACTGGATTCGCGGTCTCGACCACAGCGAATTGCTCTGGATCGTCGGCGACGCTGGCCGGTTCAATGCGCAAGGCGCGGTTCCCACCGATACCACCACGCACGATATCCTGCGCCGCGAGGATGAAAACGATTGGCATACGCTGGAAGACATTCGCCTGCTGGCGCAGATGGCGGCGCTTTGGCACGACATGGGCAAGGCGAGCGGTGAATTCCAGTCGCGTCTGCTCGAATGGCATGAAGAGCGCAGTCTGTACCGCCACGAGTGGGTGTCGCTGCGCCTGTTCCTGGCCTTCGTCGGTCAGGATAGAAGGGAGGAGGTAGAAACTGGACGCCAGCGGGGTCTCAAAAACGCCCGGAAACCCGCGTGGTTGTCGCGGAAACGCCTCGACGCACGAAATTTTGATTTCTGGACGAAATCGGGGATTTTTTCGGGGATTTATGGCAGGAATATAGGGGAAATTCGGCGCGCGGCTCGTAGTTTTCTCCGATTTAAACCGCCCTCGAACGCGCGTCAAACGCCGTTCGCAGCCAATTTGACGTGATTCTCGGCGACTATTTCCAGCAGGCGTTTGTCAGCGTCAGGGAACCCCACCAGCGGGCGGGCGGGTAGCCCTGGGTGATTTATCCTTTTCTGAACTATTCCCATAAACGCCAACGCCTTTTTGTTTTTGGGAACAATTTTGTGGGCCTTCGACCCCTCTTGGTGGAATTTCGCCGCCCGCCCGTCGCCGCCGTCAAACCCCAGCTGTAACACATCGCCGTCAACCTGATAGTGGAGGTTCTGAAGCATCCGCCCGGTTCGGTTCAGCGGCCCGCCGCGCCGGTTCGGCGGCTGATTCGGGTGTTTCAACGGTTTCCACGGCTGCCCCTCCGGATCGCGCCCGGCGCGGTGTCGCTCCCGGTTCGCGTTGAGTAGGGTTTCGCCAAAACTCGTCAGGAGTTCCTGGCTGGAAAACGCCTGCAGCAGTTTTTGTAACAGGCGATCAAACCGTTCCGTGTTCAGGCCGATTTCGTATTGCATCACGGCGCTCCCGTCTGGATATTTCCCGTATTCAACTGAACATTACCGCCCTCGGCCCGCATTATCTGTTGTGTGACAACGAAACCGGGTGGCAGCCCGAGTTGAATCTGTGCGTTGATACCGACCTCCTGTGGTTCCGCCGTGTCGTCGCGCATTAGATCGGAAATGCCCTCGTAAATCAGGCCGCCCACCCCACCAAGGGCCGCGCCGATCGCCGTGCCGATACCTGGGGCGATCATACTGCCGATCATCGCCCCAGTGCCCCCAAACGACAACGCGCTACCGCCGTATCGCGCTACCGTGGATTCCTCGCCAAATGCTGTGTCGAGCGCAAATCCACCCGCCAACGACGCTATCCCCGCAGGGGTGGCGGCCTTCACTAATTTCACCGCCTTCGCGCCGATTTTCGGGCCTACCGCGCGGCGTGCCGCCGCCCCCATGCCAGCCGCCGCGCCTGCAACGACTTTGCGCACGCCGCCGCCACCGCCACCGCCACCGATCATTGAGGCGATGCCAGCCGCTGCGGCGAATCCTATCGCAGCCTTGGCAGCCAGTTCCAACGAACCGGCAAGCGTCGGAAACCTTGTCTGTAAATCAGTGATTGCTGTATTGAACGCACCTATCGCCGGGAATAATTTTTCAGCGGCTGCCTGCTGTGCGATATCGCCCGCCGTCTCGCGCTGCTGTGCCAAGTACGCCTGGGTTTCTTTGATGAGATCCAGATTGGTCTCAACCGCGCCGCCGCTTTCCACGTCGTTTTCCAACACCTTGCGGCGCACTTCCTGCATATACCCTTGGTTATTGATCATCGCCATCAGGGCCATTAATGCCTGCCTATCCTGCACGACCTGTCCCATGGCCGAACCCTGCGCGATCCGCGCCATGCTCTCGTAGATTTTTTTCTTCTCATCGTCGTCCGAGGTCTCCGTCAGCTTGGCCTGCAATTTTTTATATGACGAATTTTTCTCCATGACCTTCGTCACGACGCCACCGAAAGCGTCGATAGAATTCACGCCCTTAGCGCGCGCGTCCTGGAGTTCTTTTGACAGATCGATGCCGAACCTTTTGACGTCGAGCGCCGTGTCGCGCGAATTAATTTTTCCCAACAGATTGGCGACATTATTCCCTGCCTCATCTTTGGTACCGGCGGTGATCGCCGCCGCTTGATTCAGCGCCGCCAGCGCCGCGAAATCCTCACGCCCGGACATGCCGGACGCCTTTGCCGCCGCCATCTGCTGTGGCAGCCAGCGCGACATGTCGCGCAGCTCGAACCCGCCCGCCTGCCCGGCAGCAATGGCCATATTAAAAATACGTGGCAATTCCTGTGCCGATATACCAAATCCCTGCATGGATCGGATGGCGATATTTGCCATCTCCTCAGCGCTTGCGCCGGAGGCCGTCGCTGCTTTTATGATCTGCGGCAGCATGGATATGGCCTCGTCGTTCTTGACCGCGCCGGACGCGATCAGCGCATCTAGTGCCGTCGCAGCTTCGTCACGGGTGCCGCCGCCCTGACGGACGGCGTTATCGACCGCAGCCTGGAGTTCCTTCATCCCGGCTTTTCGGCCTTCCTTGTCGCGCGCCCCAAATGCGGTATTCGCCATATAGGCCAGACGTAACTCGGTATCCATCGCCTTGCGCACGGGGCCGTTCACCACATACCCCGCAGCCGCCACCCCCGCGCCCACCGCCGCCACCCCTTTGAACGCCGCCGCCGCCCTCTGCCGCGCTGTTAGACGCCCCATCTCATTCGTGAGTGCCGTCACCCGCTGGCGCATCGCCTCCGCTGCGCGCGCCTGTTCGCGCCACGACATCGTCCCGGACTGCGCCAGCCGTCTGTATGCGGCCTGTGTCCGGTTGATCTCCCTTTGAATCTGATTTTCAGATCGAATGCCGAGCCGTTCCCGCGCCTGTGACGCCCGGCGTTGCGCCGCTGCGCCGCGCTCCGCCGATTTCTCCGCATCCTGCTGCGCGCGCCGCAACCCCGGCGTCGCCTGGTTATTCAGTTTTAGCCGGAGTTCCAGGTCCATGCTGGCCATGACGACCCTCTTATTTCAGCACAGCGTGGCGCGCTGTTTCGATCCGAGCGGGCGTAATAACTGGGCATTGCGCCCCTGGGCCTGCCCCTGACAATAATCATTGAACTCATTCCCGTGCAGTCCGCCCTAGTGCCGGTTTATCGGATTGGATTCAACCAATTTACCGTAGTGTTTCGCCATGAACGCATTAATAGCGGCATCCTCATCCTTGGTGCGGGCAAACGCTGCAACCGTTTTTGATACTGCGGCTACCCAGCCCTCGCAAAAAATATCCGCACGCCGGGTTTTGTTTGCGCGTTTATATCGCCACAGATTTTTGTCGATGTACTTGGCGCGCTCGCGCCGCAGCTGCCGCGACAGCACATCGAACGCATACCCCGCCAGTTCTGGCGCGGGCGCACACCCCACGTAGCGCCACGATCCCCTCGGGTACGCTGTGGCGAGAAATACCTTGCATCCAAATGCCTCGGCAATCACCTGGGCCAGACAGGACTCCCACGCGACTACCGTTATCGCCGCGCCCGCCGCCGCCCTGCATTCCATGGCCTCCGCCGCGCGCACATCCAGCTCGGAGATTTTGAATTTCTCCATCAGTTTCTGCGCCTGCCGTAGCGCCGCCGCCGCCTCGTGCTCGTTACTGCTTTTCGAGAGCGCCAGGCATTTCTGGATTTTTGATACGATTTCATCGTAATTATTCATACCCGTCCTTGCATCGTGAACACCATGCCCAATGCTATCGCCCCTGGCCTCACACTGAACGGCGGGAAACATTTCCCGTCTCGCCGCCTCATCCCGTCCCCGGCATATTCCGTCGCATGCCCTGGACAGACCGCCTATCCCGCGCCCGTTGGCGGGATTTTGAATTTCTCACCGACAGCCACAGCGCCCAGCACGGGCGGCGGCTCGTCGTGCACGAGTACCCCGGCGCGGACATTCCCCTTGTCGAGGATTTCGGCGAAAAGTCCCCCTCATGGGAACTCAATGCCTATTTTCTCGGCCCCGACTACGACATCGCCCGGAACAACCTGCTGGCGCGCCTCGCCGAACCCGGCCCGGACTGGCTCAATCACCCATGGCTCGGTCTCCTGTGGGCACGCGCCCAGGACTGGTCGATCTCGGAATCGAGCGGCAAAAACGGCTACAGCACCGTCAAAATCACATTCGTCCATGGCGGCGAAACCCAGCAACCCGAGCCGGACATCGCCGATCTCGCGCACACGGCCTGCCACGACCTCGCCGACGCCGCCATCGACGCCTATGAGCAGGCCCCCGTTTCCGCCAGCGCCCTCCAAGGGTTCGTCGCCACCGTCCACCAACGGCTAGAGGGTCTGCGCCGCATCCTCTCACTGGCCGCGCTGCCGCTCGCCTGGGCGAACACCGCAACCACCATTATTACTGGCCTAAAAACCGACCTCGCCGAAATCGCGGGCATTCCCGCCGCCACCGCCAACGCCTTCCTCGGCGTCGCCCACGCCCTGGGCCTGCAAACCCGCGATCACCAGAACGCCGCCGCCGATCTGCCCGCACACAATCGCGCCCGCGTCGTCGGGCGGCTCGCCAGTGCCGCCAGTCCTGCCCGAAAACCCGTCACCCTTACCGGCGCGAACATCACCGATGCCGCGCTGGCCGCGAACCTCAACGCCGAGTACGCACTTGAGCAGCGACTGATCGTCGCCGCCGCCATCTCCGTGGCTGTTGCCGAATACACATCCGAACCGGATCGTGACGAGGCGCTGACATTCATCGATAAATCCGTCGCGCACATCCTGCCCGCCGCGCCGGACGCCGTATTTCAGGCTGCCGCCACTGCCCGCGCACAGGCGCGTGCAGCGCTGCTCGGGCAGAATCTGCGCCCCACCATTTCACGCGACATCGTCATTCCGCTGCCCGCCGTGCTGCTCGCTCACAACCTCGGCGTTGATGTGGATCGGTTCATCCGGCAAAACGCCGTCCGGCACCCCTTGTTCGTCGGCGGAAGGATCGTCGCATGAGTGATATCGAAATCCGTTTCGATGGTCAGCGATACCACTGGTGGCAGCGCGCCGACATCCGCGCATCGGTCGATGACCTTTGCGCGAGCATCCAGTTGGGCGTTACCCTGCCCGGCACCGGCGATAACCTCGGTATCACCGCAAACAGCGTCATCGATGTTCTGATCGACGAGCAGCTTGTATATCGCACCCGTGTTGATTCCCTCACCCGGTCAGTAGGCCGGGACAGTCACGACATCTCGATTACCGGGCGCAGCCTTGGCCGGGAACTAGTCGATTGCCAGTATTCGCAGACGCTCTCCGGCCTTAGTCTCGGAGAGATCGCAAAACGGCTATGCAGCGCATTCAAAGTGCCTTTGAAGATCGCCGCGAAAACCGTCGCCGTGCCCGAATTCTCGATGCAGTGCGAATCACCGGCCAACGCGCTTATCAACGCAGCGCGTGCCGCAAATCTCCTGCTTCACGCCACCCCGGACGGCGGCGTTATCCTCACGAAACCCACCAGTGCCCCGCCTGTCTGCGCGCTGCGTTACGGCGAAAACATCCTCGACTACGAGATCACCGACGAATTCCAGCAACGATTTTCCGAATACTGCGTCAAAGGAGCGGATTATGACGGCAACTCAAACGCCGCCTACAGCAGCCGCGCGCGCGACGCGGGCATCGGGTTTTACCGCCCCATGCAAATCATGGCCGACAAACACGGTCGCGGCCAGGGCGGCTGTGAGCGGCGCGCCATTGCCGAGCGCAACCGGCGGCGCGCCCGCGCGCACCGCATCGAACTCACTGTTCACGGCTGGCAATACCCCGGCAGGCAAAACACCTGGCCGTTGTGGGACATCAATACCCAGGTGCGCGCCGTCATTCCGCCCGAAAAAATCGACGCCGTATTTCTCATCGGCGAACGCTCATTTCGGCTCGATGAACAAGGAGGACAACTCACGCGGCTCACCTTGATGGATCGCGCAGCCTACGCGGAGGGCGGAAGTGATTGACCAGATTTGGAAACGTTTACAGCTCGCGTTCTCCCCCGGCGTCCTCACGCGCGGCGGCGACGACAGGGTGCAGGCACGGCTCCTGTCCGATGAGGTTCTCGACAACGTCCGGCATATCGAACCCTACGGACTCTCTTACCGTCCGCTGCCCGGTGCGCAACCCTACGTATTTTTTCCCGCAGGCGACCGCAGCGCCGGATTCGCCGTCGTCACCGGCGACCGGCGCTATCAAATGCAGATCGAGGGCGGCGAGGTGGCGATTCACGACAATCAGGGAAATTACGTTCACATCAAACAGAGCGGCGACATCGAAATCAACGCCGCCGCCGCCGTCACCCTCAAATCCCCAGTCGAGGTCGTCATCGATGCGCCGCTGCTGCGTGTCACTGGCGACATCCTCGACCAATCGAGCAGCGCGGGCAAAACCATGGCCGCCATGCGCCAAACCTACAACACCCACACCCACCCCGAAAACGACAACGGCGGCCCGACCAATGCCCCCAACGAAAAAATGTGACCCCGGCTGCCCTGAATGCGCCATTGCTGCGCGCAATCCCCACTACGGCGGCTATCACATCACCTGCCCAGCCTGTCGCGCGCGGCTCATCGGCACGGCGGGGAAATCCTTCTCGCAACAATGCGCCATTGTCGCCGCCGTGGCTCGGATACGGGCCGCCTTCCGGCACGCCCACCCTGGGATCGACAACGAAACAGCATGCTCAAACTAACGCAAACCGACTGGGGGCAATTCGACGTCGCGTTCGACGACCCCGCCGCCGAG
Source organism: Azoarcus sp. (assembly GCA_031258965.1). GTDB lineage: Bacteria > Pseudomonadota > Gammaproteobacteria > Burkholderiales > Rhodocyclaceae > WRNU01. The sequence goes on from JAIRMC010000135.1 coordinate 8,228, forward strand.
GACGAAAACGCCGCCACCGCTACACTGATCTACGCGGCGCTATTCACCGACCGGGAGGCCCCGGCCAGCCGCGTCCCCGAGCGTTACGACCGGCGCGGCTGGTACGCCGATCCATGGATGGGCAGCGGCCTTTGGCACGTCCGCCGCCAGGCCCTCACCGACGCCGCCCGCCGGGAAACCCTCGCCCACGTCGAACAAGCCCTTGCCCGCGCCGCCCCCGCGCTCTCGAATATCGCCGTCAGTCTCGACCCCGCCACAACCGCCGCCGGAAACGTTTCCCGCGTATCCGTGGTGATTACCGGCAGCCACAATGGCCGGAATTTCACAGTGCGCGCACCGCTGACCAATGCCTGACTACCCCCGCCCCTCGCTCGACGAACTCGCCCGCCGCATCCGCGCCGACCTTGCCGGACTGCCCGCCGCGCTGCTCACCCCGCTCGCCCGCGCCTGGGCCGAGGCCTGCCACGGCCTGCACGGCTATGTTGCATGGGCCGACAAACAAAACAACCCCCTGACCTGCGAACTCGAACGCCTCTACGACTGGGCGGCCCTGTACGACGTCGAACGGCTCGATGCCACCCCCGCCAGCGGCAGCGCCGACGCTCGCGGCACGCCCGGCAGCGTCATCCTCGCCGGCACCCGGCTGCGCGGCCCCAACGGCATCGACTACGTCGTTATCGGCGCGAACTTCATGGCGAACACCGGCGTCGCCGCCGTCAGCCTACGCGCCGAACAGACCGGCGAGGATACAAACCTCCCCGCGGGGGCCGAACTCACATTGATCGACCCTATCCCCGGCATCGCGCCGACATTCACCGTCGGCGACGCGGGCCTCACCGGCGGCGCTGCCGAGGAGGACATCGACGACTGGCGGCTGCGCGTCATCGACCAGTGGCAGGCCATGACCCTGCGCGGCGCGCGCGGCGGACGCGACGACGATTACCGCGACTGGGCCATGGACGCCCACCCCGCCGTCACCGGCGCGCTCGTATTCCCGCACGCGCTGGGCCTCGGTTCCGTCGTTGTCCATCCCGTCTGTGACGGCAACGTCAACCGCCAGCCGACCCCCGCCGTCATCGCCGCCGTCGAACAACTGCTCGAATCCGTCGCACCGGCTACTGCCGACTGGCGCGTCGCCCCGCCGCTCATCCTGCCCGTCACCGTATCGCTGCATCTCGACCCCGCCGTCGATACCACCGAGGCCCGCGAGCGCATCGCCCGCGCCGTGCTCGACACCGTGCTCGCCGAAAAAACCGAAACAGCCGTGCTCTATCTCGCCGAACTCGACGCGGGCATCGCTACCGTCACCAGTCAGTACACCCGATACGAACCCGCACAGGACATTGCCGTCACCGCTGGCGAAATACTCGTGCTGTCCGAAATCGCCTGGCGATGAAACTCCCACAGCACCCCGCCGCCGATTACACCCGCATTCTGCGTGCCCTCCTGCCGCCGGGCCGCGCCTGGGACTGGGCGGACGGCGGGCTGGGGCATGCCCTGCTCCACGGTACCGCCCGGGAACTCGCCCGGCTCGACGGCGGGCTGGCTGGCATCCTCGACATCGCCGTCGAAACCCACCAGCCGCGGTTCTCCAGTTGGCATATCAGCGAATATCAGCGCGTCGCCGACGACGCGCTGGCTGCCGCGGGCGTCGCGGAAAGCCTCCCGCGCAAAACATTTGCCGTCGGCAGCCGCGCCGGCGAACGCCTCTGGAGCGCCGCCGCGCCGCAGACCGATTTCCCCGTCCCGCTCGTGCAAATCCTGCACCGCGTCGGGCCGCTCACCACAGGGCGGCATCCTGGCGACGGCAGCGGGCGCGATGCCGCAGCCCGCTGCTGGAGCGCATGGCGCTCGCGTTATGTGATGGTCGTGCGCTATTACCGATCCGTCGTCGATCCCGCCGTCGTCCGGGCGGCGCTTGAAAATTTCAAACAATCCCACGTATTCCTCTGGTTTGAGGACATCTCTGGCACAGGAGGCCACCATGCATAGAATCGACGGCGCGGGTAACGTAAACGGACAGTTCGTGCACGAGGATACGCAGACCCTGCGGCCGCCCACGGAAATCACCGACCGCTGGCTCAACAGCGTGCAGGAGGAAATCGCGGGTGTCGTCGAGGTGCTGGGCGGCGCGCTCAATCCGGCGAACAACCAACAGTTGGTCACGACGCTCCTGGGCAATTTCATTCAGAAATCCAGCGCCCCGCATTTCATCAAAAACGTCTGGCAGATCGTCCCCGGCCGCAACGCCCTCGACGAACTCCAGGACGTCCCCACCGGCGCGGAGGTCATCGTCACCGACAACAACGGGCAGGGGCACGGCCTGGCCTACAACGCCAGCGGCGTCTGGAATGTCCAGCCCCTCACCGTGAACGCCTTCGACCTGTACGGCACGTTGGAGGACGGCCACGGCTATTATTGGTTTGGCGGCGCATGGAAAATCTACGATATCGAATCGTTATCCGTGCCGAACGCCAGTGAAATCGAACACGGCGTCGTCCGGATCGCCACGCTCGCCGAGGCGCTCGCGGGCGTACTGCTCGATTGCGTCGTCACACCGGCGCACATCGCCGCCTACGTCGACAAAATATTCGTCGGACAAATTGCATGGTTCCCTTGCACGACACCCCCGATAGGCTGGATTGCCGCCAACGGCGGGCTGTTCTCGCGCGAACAATATCCGCGACTCTGGACGTTCGCGCAGAATAGCGGAAACCTAGTGGCTGACGCGGCCTGGCCGAGCGCCACGGGGCGTTTTTCGACGGGCGACGGCGTGAGCAATTTCCGCGCGCCAGACTTGCGCGGGGAATTCCTGCGGGGATGGGACAATGGTCGCGGGATTGATCCGGGGCGCGCCCTGGGGAGCTTCCAGGCCGACGCAATGCGGAACATTACCGGTTCATTCGATGTGTCGAATATCGTCAATGGAACCACACCGAAGCAGGTTGGGAATGCGGTTGGGGCGTTTTCAATCACCGACGGCACAGGGACCGTCCAAAAAAACGACGGCGACAACGGCAATAGCAGTTATTCCGGTCGCGTCAATTTCAGCGCCCGCGCATCCGTCGGCAGCAACTACATCGCTGGCGAAACCCGCTCGCGCAACGTGGCGCAGTTGCCGTGTATAAAAACGTGAGGCAGCCATGCAATACACCATCTCTATCGACGTCAACCGTTTTGCGGGAATGCTGGACGCGCTGGCCCGTGAGTTTGAGGATACGGCGCTGTGGCTGGAGAATTTCGGGCAGGCGCTGGAAAACGCCAACCGGCAACGGCACAGGGCGGGGCGCGATCCGCAAGGGGAGCCCTGGAAAACATTGAAACACCCGAACCAGCCGCCAGGCCGACGCGGCGGGCCGCTGAACCGGACGGGGTGAATGCTGGAACGGCTATACCATCAACCGGCGGGCGACGATAGCGTCGTGTTGATGTTCGGGGACGGAGACGGTTTCCCCGCGAAATTCCACCAGACGGGCACACGCCGCATGCCCGCCCGCGCGTTGCTGGGCTTTCCGGACGCCGACATCGACCTGTTGAGGCGAATCGTCGAGAATCGGGTGGCGAAAATAGCGGCGCGCCAGCAGTAGCGATTTTTCGGCGGACAGGTCGGCGCCGATGTCCAAATCGGCCAACATTGGCCGATTTGGAAATTGACGCCCCCACCCCTGCGCCGCCGCGAGCGCGGCGGCGTGGTCGTGATTCCTGACGGCTTCATCCAGCACGATGCCGATACGCCTGTATTCGTCGATCGGATGGCCGTAGGCGTCGATCATTTAGTGCGGCAATGCGTCGATCAGGTTACGGCATTCCCCATAGTCGTCGCCGCCTCCCCATGCAAACGTGGCGATTCCAGTGACGTTCGGCGTAATGCGGGGTGTTTTGCCGTGCATTTCGCCGATTTTCATGCCAACCAATTCCTGCCAGACAAATTGAGCCGCCACGGCAGATTTCGTGCATGCACCGAATGGACTTAGTGCGTCGCCATAGAGTTTTTCCGCGCGCCCGACGAGTCCGGTCAAATATCTCCCCCGTTCCGGAAATGTCGCGCGATTCCCTAATATAGCGTTGGCGTTTGCGTCGAACGCCGCACCAATCTCGCGGCGCAGGGCCTCGCCCTCCTCGCGTGTAAATGCGGCGATGGGCGGGGTGTTACCCGTATCAGGCACGCGGGCGGCCTCAAACGCAGCATCTGCCGCCCGGTTAAATTCAGGCGTACCGGGAATCAGGGGTTTTGGCGTGGACTCAGTGGGCGCGGATGTTTTAGCGGCGGGTGGCGCGCGGAAAACATGTTTTAGGTATCCGGCCGCCGCAGCCGCCGCGAAAAATAAAATCGCAAAAATCACGATCTGCGCCCACCTGGGCAGCCGACCGAGGGGGTTTGTTATGTCACTCATGATGCACTCCTATTAGTAGGGGCGGGTTTGAAACCTGCCCCTACACATGGCCTTCGACGCCCGGCATTTTAACGCCATACACCCGCATCAGCGTTTTCAGTAAATCCCGTCCCGCCTGTTTAGCCTGTGCGTCTGGTAGCGCGCGGCAGGCACGCAGATAGCTCAGTTCGTCCGGCGTCGTGGCGACGTTGTTGTGCCGCGCGCCCGTGATGACGTACAGCACATCCACCCCCGCGCTCGCCATGATCGCCAATTGGTCGGCCCCTGGGGACGTTCTTCCCGTCTCCCAAGAAAAAAGCGTCTGTTTTGTTGTCCCGGCAAGTTCCGCAAAACTTACCTGAGACAACCGTAGACGCTCGCGTTCCTCGCGCAACCTTTCCCCAATGGTCATGAAAACTTTCCCTTGATTAATGTTGACAGGGAAAGAAATGTTTCCCATACTGTTGTTGTCTATCACAACACAAAGGTTACGCGATGAACACTAACCACGTCAAAATTCTCCGGAACCACTTGGATCGTGAGGATAAAACAATCCTCCAATGGGCAATGGAAAACGGATTGCCCTATCGCAGCACCGTCATGTATTTGGGCGGATTCAATAAAGGGCGGCACGGTGTTGCCCGCCGCGTGCGAATGGCGGTGGAGCGCGAGGCGATGCGGCTTGAAGGTGTGGTATGAACACCGACCTCTTCCCCGAAACCCTGCTCGTCGAAGTCTCGGACGGGAGGATTTTTACGACCTCGCTCAAGGTGGCCGAATTCTCGAAGAAGCGGCATGCGGAAGTTTTACGTGCCATCGAAACCAAGTTGAAGGCGCTTCCGGCAGAGTTCAGCCAACGCAATTTTGCGTCGGCTGAATACCTCGACAGGCAGAAAAAGCCGCGCCACATGTGTGAGATGACCGAAGAAGGATTCGCCTTGACCATGATGGGGTTCACGGGCAAGGAAGCCGTCACGTGGCAGGTCGGGTTCATAGAAGCATTCCTCGAGATGCGTCGCCAGCTTGCCGCCCTCAAAGAGCGCGAAGCCGCCGCGCTCTACGTGCTGCGTCCGCGCTGGAAGGTGATTGTCGAGCACCCGGACTACAAGCGCGCCGCGCTGGCCGCACTCACCGGCCACAAATCCCCCGCCTCCATCACCGCCTGCCGCCGTCGCATGCGGGAGGTGGGGCTGTTGGATGGGTAACAACAGTTAATTCAGTTAACAACACAAGGAGCCAAGCATGACACCTCAAGAAATCAAGGATACCTTCCGCGCCCGGGGCGAAACCGTGCGGAGCTGGGCGCTTAAACACGGATTCGATCCGGCCTGCGCTTACAGGCTACTTAATGGTCGCGCGACAGGCTGGCGCGGCAAAACACATGAAGTTGCCGTTGCAATCGGACTCAAGCCTGATCCTTGCTCAGAAAACAACGGAAGCATTTTACCATGAACACCGGCCTCTTTCCCGAAACCCTGCTCGTCGAAGTCTCGGACGGCAGGATTTTTACAACCTCGCTCAAGATCGCCGAACGCTTCCACAAGCGGCACGACAAGGTTATGGAAGTCATCCGGCGCGTGATCGAGCAGTCGCCGGAAGCTGAGTCGCTCCCCAATTTCAGGGAGCGACTCGACGAATACGAGACTGGCGGAAAGCACAACGCCAAGCGCACACGAACGATTTTTGAACTGACCCATGACGGTTTTGCCGTCGTCGCCATGAGTTTCACGGGTGAACAGGCAATGCAGTGGAAATGGGATTTCCTGCGCGCCTTCCGCCAGATGGAACGCCAGCTTGCCGCCGTCAAGGAGCGCGAATCCGCCGCCCTCTACGCGATCCGCCCACGATGGAAGCCGATTGTTGAGCACCCGGACTACAGGCGCGCCGATCTGATCGGCCTCACCGGCCACAAATCTCTCGGATCAATTACCGCCTGCCGCCGTCGCATGCGGGAGGTCGGGCTGTTGGATGGGAGGGCGGCATGACTGATATCGACCTCGGCCTCGGCGACCTGCCTGCCGAAAATTCCAAACCTGCCAATATTGGCAGTTTTGAAAATTTACCCAGCGTCGCCGATCTCGCCAGGGAAATCGGGTACTCCGGCTCGTTGGCGGTTGATGCAATCGAGGATCGCATCCGGTTTTATCAACATAAAACGGTCGAAGCGGCGCTCGAGACCGGGAAATTTTTGTTACTGCTTAAATCGGCAACGAAACACGGCGAATTCCAGGACCGCGTCGATGCGCTTGGTTTTTCGTGCAGGTCAGCATCAAGATTCATGAATGCATTTATGCGGGCGTCAAAAAATGCCAAGCTTTTGGCGATTGCGCATAGCGCAAAAAACGTCAGTGCGTTTCTCGAAATTCTTACGCTAGAGGATGATGATATCCAGAACATCCTCGAACTGGACGACCTCGACCGCCTGTCGGCCAGCCAGTTACGGGAACTCGCCCGGAAACTGCGTTTAGACAAAACCGCCGCGCAGGAACGCGCGAACATCGCCGAGCAGCGCGCTGCCCGTCTGGAGCGCGGCTACGCCGTCACCGACCCGCGCATTTCCCGCGACCTCGTCATTACCCGCGCGTACTG
>JAIRMC010000144.1 GCA_031258965.1 Azoarcus sp.
CTCATGGTGTTGACCCACGACACGCCGGGGCGCACGAGCTGGGTGAGGTCTTTGTCGCCGGTGGAGATGACGACTTGCCAGCCGCGTTCGACCGCCCGCCGGGTCAGCGTGCCGATGACGTCGTCGGCTTCGACGCCTTCGACGGCGAGCAGCGGCCAGCCCTCGGCCCGTACCGCTTCATGCAGCGGCGCGACCTGGGCGGCGAGATCTTCCGGCATGGGCGGACGCTGCGCCTTGTATTGCGGGTACCATTCGTCACGGAAGGTCGGCCCGCGGGCATCGAATACGCAGGCGCGATGATCCGCCTTGTAGTCTTCCGCCAGCCGTCGTAGCATCGACAGCACGCCCCGGATGGCGCCTGCCGGCTCGCCGCGCGAGGTACGCAGATCGGGCAAGGCATGGAAGGCGCGGTACAAATAGCTGGAGCCGTCGACGAGCAGCAGGGTAGTCATGGGTGGTTCCTCGCAGGCGGCGGCGGTTTTATCCGCGCCGGGCTGGCAGGCATGAACAACGGACTTTTATGAGCGCGAAAGAAAAATTATCGCCCGGCGTGGCCGCCGCCGCGACACATTACAATGGCCGCGAATCGTGGCGGATCTTCGGGATTATGGCAGAGTTCGTCGAAGCCACCGAACGGCTCAACGCCATCCGCCCGGCGGTGTCGGTCTTCGGCAGCGCCCGCGTCGCGCCCGATCATCCTTATTACGCGCTCGCGGAACGCATCGCCCGGCTGCTCTCGGACGCGGGCTTCGCGGTCATCTCGGGCGGCGGGCCGGGCATCATGGAGGCCGTCAACAAGGGCGCGTTCCACGGCAAAAGCCTCTCGGTCGGCCTCAACATCCAGTTGCCGATGGAACAGCAATCCAACGCCTACCAGGACATTTCGCAGACGTTCCAGCACTTTTTCGCGCGCAAATTCATGTTCGTGAAATGCGCGAGCGCCTACGTCGTCATGCCCGGCGGTTTCGGCACGCTCGATGAATTGCTCGAAGCGATGACGCTGGTACAGACGCACAAAAGCCGCCGGATTCCGATCATCCTCATGCATGCCCCGTTCTGGCGCGGCCTGCTCGACTGGTTCGCCGGCAGACTCGTGAGCGAACGGATGATCGCCCCCGAAGATCTCGGCCTGATCCAGGTGATCGACGAACCGGAAGCCGTGGTCGAGGCCATTTTCAAACACTACGAGACGCGCGGCTTCATGCCCTTGCCCGAGGAGCATGAGATCATGCTCAATCTCTAGCCCCTGAACGGAGAACGCCATCATGCGCCCGCCCTTGCTTGTTTCCATCGCTTTCTGCGCCGCCCTGCTGGCCGCCGCGCCGCTCGCCGCGCAGGAAGAAGCGCCGGAGAACGCCGAATTGCTGGACGAGGAATTTCCCGAAGTCACCATCGTCAAGCGCGGCGGCGAGACTCTCACCGAGTTTCGTCTGCGCAACAAACTCTATCTGGTCAAGGTCGAGCCGAAGCACAGCCCGCCCTACTACCTGATCGACCGCGACGGCAAGGGCCAATGGGCGCGGGACGACAAGGCGCGAAAGCTGGCGCCGCCGACCTGGATGCTCACGAGCTGGTAAGCCGCCGCGCATGTCCGTTTTCACCCTGCCTTCCGGGGATGCGCTGGCGCGCTGGCTGGAGGATGGCTATGCCATCGGGCAACTGACCCGCTTCGAGTGCATTGCCGGCGGCGTCCAGAACAGCAATTTCTTCGTCACCACCACGCTCGGGCGCTATGTGCTGACGCTGTTCGAGGACATCGCGCGCGCCGATCTGCCTTATTACCTGCATCTCATGGCTCATCTCGCCCGCCACGGCCTGCCCGCGCCCGCGCCGGTCGCCAACCGCGACAATGAATACTTGGGCACGCTGGCAGATAGGCCCGCGGCGCTGGCGTTACGGTTGCGCGGCGTCTCGGAAGCGCATCCAAGCGCCGCGCACTGCGCCCGCATCGGCGGCATGCTCGCCGGTCTGCATCTGGCCGGGCGATCCTACGGGCGGCGACAGGCCAATCCGCGCGGCGCGCACTGGCGCACGCGCGCCGCCGCCCTGCTCCGCCCCCATCTGCCCGCCGATGAAGCGGCGCTGCTCGATGCCGAACTCCGTTTCCAGGCGGATGCCGCCGATCCCGCGCGCCTGCCCGCCGGCGCGATCCACGGCGATCTTTTCCGCGACAATGTGCTGTGGTCGGGCGACAGTATCAGCGGCGTGATCGACTTTTATTTTGCCGGTCATGACGCCCTGCTTTTCGATGCCGCCGTCACCGTCAACGACTGGTGCGGCACGCCCGATGGCGGATTCGATCCGGTCCGCGCGGGGGCGCTGCTCATCGCGTATCATGCCGCCCGCCCTTTTACCGAGGCCGAACGCGCCGCCTGGCCCGCGATGCTGCGCGCGGCGGCGCTGCGCTTCTGGCTGTCGAGGGCCATCGACCAGTATTTGCCGCGCGCGGGCGAGCTGGTGATGCAGAAAAACCCCGGCGAATACCGCGAGATACTGCTCCAGCGCATGCGCGCCATTCCTCCTTTACCCGTTTCCGGCACCCGATGATGACCGACGCTTCCCCGCCTCCCAAGATCACGCCCGAGCCGCCGCCCCCAAGCGGTGAACATCGCCATCACCACCATCACAGTACGAGCCGCGCCATGAGAATCCGGCGCGTGCCCATGCGCAACGGATGGTATTGGCTCATCGAAGGCTTCGCGTTGTGGCTGCGCAACCCCGCCTTCCTGAGCTTCATCACTTTCGGCAGCGCCCTTGCGCTGTTCGCGGCCTCCCTCGTGCCCTATATCGGCGAACCCCTCGGCATGATGCTGTACCCAAGCCTGACGCTGGGCATCTATAACGGCTGCCGCGCCATCGACCGCAAGCGCCGCCTCAGCCCGGAAATCCTGCTGTCGGGTTTCCGCCGCCGCGCGTTCGAGTTGCTGCTGGTGGGGTTTTGTAATTTCGTCATCATAAAGACCGTGATGCTCGCCAGCACCCTGGTCGACGACGGCGCATGGTGGCGGCTGCTCGAATACGGCGAAGTGCCGGATACGATGACCATCGTCTCGCCCCGCTTCCTTTACGCCGCGCTCATGATGCTGGTCTTGCTCACCCCCTGGAGCATCGCCTATCTGTTCGTGCCGCAGATCATCGGCTGGTGGCGGCAACCCGTCACCAAGGCCTTGTCCTCCAGCCTCGCCGGCTGCCTGCGCAACTGGCTTCCGCTCTTTGTCTACATGCTTTGCTACGCTTTCTTCGTCTGCATGCTGTCGGCGCTTGTGATCAACTTCTTCAACCTCGTCAAGGAAGGACTCGGCACGCTGGCCTGCACCGTATTCATACTGCTGATGTTCCCGATCCTGCTGGGCAGTTTCTACGTCGCGGCGCGCGATATCTTCGGGCTGCCCCGCAGAAGACGGCACAGGCGCCGCCCGAACCCATCGCGCGAATCCTCGATGCAGGGAACCCAGGGAACAACGCAGGAAACCGAAGACCCGCCAGAGCCGGACGCGCAATCCGTCACTGCGGCCATCCCTCGTCGTCGAGTACATTAACCAGTCATCCACGAACTCACCACAAATGAATATACCCAACCTGGAGCGGATCATCGTCAGCGCCCTTGAGGACGTCAAGGCGCGCGACATCGAAATCATCGACACCACCCGTCTCAGCGCGCAATTCGAGCGCATCATCGTCGCCAGCGGCGATTCCGGCCGCCAGACCCGGGCGCTCGCGCGCAACGTCCTGAATCAAGTGCGCGCGGCGGGCGGCAAGGCGCTCGGCATCGAAGGCGAAGAAAACGGCGAATGGGTGCTGGTCGATCTGGGCGCGATCGTCGTGCACGTCATGCAGCCCGCCATCCGCGCCTATTACCGGCTCGAAGAACTCTGGACGGCCACGCCCGCCGCCGCGCGGGGCGCGGGAGCGTGAAGTGAAACTCCTCGTCGTCGCCATCGGCCACCGCATGCCCGCCTGGGTCGATGCGGGCTTTGGCGACTACGCCCGGCGCATGCCGCGCGAGCTGCCGCTCGAACTGATCGAAGTCAAGGCCGAGGCGCGCGGTTCCGGCAAGACGCCGGATGCCATGAGAGAAGCCGAGGCCGCCCGCATCGAAGCCGCCCTGCCCGCGCGCTGCCGCAGGGTGATCCTCGACGAACGCGGCGCCGATCTCACCAGCATGGCGCTTGCCCGCCGCCTGGAAGAATGGCGGGGCGGCGGCGATGATGTCGCCCTCATCGCGGGCGGCCCGGACGGTCTGGCGCCGGCGCTCAAGGCGAGCGCGCACGAGTCGATCCGCCTCTCCAGCCTCACCCTGCCCCACGCCCTGGTGCGTCCGCTGCTGGCCGAGGCGCTTTACCGGGCATGGAGCATCACCCGGCATCACCCCTACCACCGCGAGTGAATCCCATGCCGACGTTTTCTTCCCACGCATTTTCTTCCCACATCTACCTCGCCTCGACCAGCCCCCGGCGGCGCGACTTGTTGCGCCAGATCGGCGTGCAGTTCGACACGCTGGTCTTTCGCGGCGGCGAGCGCGGCGCGGATGCCGATGTCGACGAAACGCCGGAACCGGACGAACCCGCCGAGCGCTATGTCCAACGTCTGGCGCTCACCAAGGCGAGCGCCGGCGTGCGTCGCTTGTTCTGGCGCAAACTGCCCCGCCAGCCCGTGCTGGCCGCCGATACGGCAATCGAACTCGACGGCGGGATCATCGGCAAGCCCGCCAGCGCCGACGATGCCCACAAGATATTGCGGCGTCTCTCCGGGCGCGCCCATCAAGTACTGACCGCCGTGGCGGTCAGCGACGGCGAACGCATCCGCTACCGCCTGTCGACGAGTACCGTACAATTCCGCCCGCTTTCCGAGAGCGACATCCGCCGCTACATCGCCACAGGCGAACCCATGGACAAGGCGGGCGCCTATGGCATCCAGGGCCATGCTGCCGCCTTCATCGAGGAAATCCGCGGAAGCAGCTCCGGCATCATGGGCCTGCCGCTTTTTGAAACCGCAGCCTTGCTCGAAATTTTCGGCTATACGCTGTAGTAAGCTTCGCGCACCGGATAAAAACCGCGGCGGTCTTTTCCGCTGAATGCACCGCCGATGAGCCATACGCAACGACCCAAACCGGCCATCATTGCGTATTTCCCATTGGAACCGGATCATGAACATCGAATTTTTACTGAACTTCACCCCCCAGGAAGTGCGAGTCGCCGTCGTCGAACAGGGCGCGGTACAGGAATTGCACGTCGAACGCCCCGCGAGCCGGGGTATCGTCAGCAACATCTACCTGGGCCGGGTGGTCAGGGTGCTGCCGGGCATGCAGTCAGCCTTCATCGACACCGGCCTCGAACGCACCGCCTTCCTGCACGTCGCTGACATCTGGAATGGCCGCCAGAGCGGCGACATGGCGCGGCCCATCGAACAAATCCTCGCCGAAGGCCAGAGCATCATGGTGCAGGCGCTCAAGGACCCGATCGGCAGCAAGGGCGCGAGACTGTCGACACAAATCAGCCTGGCCGGACGGCTGCTCGTCTATCTGCCGCAGGACAAACACATCGGCATCTCGCAGCGCATCGGCGACGAGAACGACCGCGAGCAATTGCGCGAACGCCTGGGCCAGCTCATACCGCCGGAAGAATCGGGCGGCTTCATCGTCCGCACCATGGCCGAAAACGCCTCCGACGAGGAATTGACCGCCGACATCGCCTACCTGCGCAAGCTATGGGGCGAAATCAGCAGCGCCGCCCTGGATACCGCCGCGCCCTGCCTGCTGCACGAAGACCTGAACCTCGCCCAACGAACCCTGCGCGACCTCGTCAACGGCGACACTAGCCGCATCCGCATCGACTCTCGGGAAAATTTCCAGAAAATCCAGAGCTTCGCCGCCGAATACACCCCCACGGTCTTGCCGCTGCTGGAGCACTACACCAGCGACCGCCCGTTGTTCGAGCTGTACAACATCGAGGCCGAAGTCCAGAAGGCGCTCGCCCGCCGCGTCGAACTGAAATCCGGCGGCTACCTCATCATCGACCAGACCGAGGCGCTCACCACGGTCGACGTCAACACCGGCGGCTTCGTGGGCGCGCGCAATTTCGACGACACCATCTTCAAGACCAATCTCGAAGCCACCCAGGCCATCGCCCGCCAACTGCGCCTGCGCAACCTGGGCGGTATCATCATCATCGACTTCATCGACATGGAAAGCGCCGAGCACCGCGACATGGTGCTGGAAGAATTCCGCAAGGCGCTCGCGCACGACCACACCAAGATGAGCGTCAACGGCTTCACCGCCCTGGGCCTGGTGGAGATGACCCGCAAACGCACGCGCGAATCGCTCGCCCATTTGCTGTGCGAACCCTGCCCCACCTGTGGCGGGCGGGGCGAAGTCAAGACCGCGCGCACCGTCGCCTACGAAATCTTCCGCGAAGTGCTGCGCGAAGCGCGCCAGTTCAACGCCCGCGAATTCCGCATCCTCGCCAGCCCCGAAGTCATCAATCTCTTTCTCGACGATGAAAGCCAGTCGCTGGCGATGCTCTCGGACTTCATCGGCAAGAAAATCTCGCTCCACGCCGAAGCGAGCTATACGCAGGAACAATTCGACATCGTGCTCCTGTAACGCGACAGCCCGCAAACACCGAAACCCCGCCAAGGATACGAAAGAAACATGATCGGTCGACTCTCCGGCATCCTGCTGGAAAAAAAACCGCCGCAGATTCTCGTCGACGCTGGCGGCGTCGGCTATGAAGTCGACGTGCCGATGAGCACTTTCTACGAACTGCCCGCCTGCGGCGAAAAAGTGTGCCTCCACACCCATTTCCTCGTGCGCGAGGACGGCCATTTCCTGTACGGCTTCGCCACCGGCGAAGAACGCGCCACATTCCGCCGACTCATCAGAATCTCCGGCATCGGCGCGCGCATGGCGCTGGCAGTGCTCTCCGGGCTGTCGACCGGCGAACTGGCGCGGGCCGTCGCGCTACAGGAAACCGCCCGCCTGGTGAAAATCCCCGGCATCGGCAAGAAAACCGCCGAACGCCTGCTCCTGGAACTGCGCGGCAAACTCGAAAAACCCTCGGTTTCCGACGGGCGCGCGCCCCAGCCCGAAGCATCCGCCCCCGGTGGCCGCGACGACATTTTCAACGCCTTGCTTGCCCTCGGATACACCGAGCGGGAGGCGCTCGCCGCCATGCAAGGCATCGCCCCCGAAACGGATGTTTCCTCCGGTATCCGGCAGGCGCTCAGACAACTGGCGAAACCGTAGAACTCGCGAGCGCCACGCGGACGTGTCATGTTTCTTTACATCGTCCCAACAAATCAAAAAAAACACGATATAAATCAACCGGATATTATCTGGCTCGATTCGTGCTTATTTTTGTGCGAACTTCTTTGCCACACGGCATGGCATTCAACACAACCCGCTCTTACGAGGAACCATCATGTCAAAAATAATTCGCAAACTTACCGCTCTCAGTGCCATGGCGTTCGCCGCCGGGGCAGTTCATGCGGCCACAGCCCCCACCGACTGGGATTACGAGCTTTCCCTACAGTGGGTAAGCGGCAGCGCCAACTTCAGCTCGGGCAACGGCACGCAGACAAAGAGCTTGAGCACGCTCGGCTGGGGGTCCGCATTGGGCGCGAATGCCAGCATCTCGAAAAATGGCAATCCGGAGTATTTGCGCAGCAGCATTGTCATCGACCCGCGGATCGCCTACTCCGGAGGACAGACTCTCGTTTCCAACGGCGCCTCGGTTGATGCCAATGCGTTCACCCATTACAACAACGAGATCGCTTCACATTATGCCTCCCTAGAGTCCGTGCAGATGAAACTGGACATCACCCTGACCGCGCTTGATGGTCACGAAATATCCTGGACGAAAACGTTCGACGTATATTTCAAGGAAACGTCGAACAGCACCGGAAACGCCAAACTGGATGGCGACATCTTCTCGATCACTTGGGACGGGGATTACTCGAAAACCTTCGTCTACGACGGCTATGAGTACACGTTCAACTATTTCGAGGAGACGGACTTCCTCAACCCGCTGACCCAGGCTACATGTGCGCAAGTCAAACGAGGCAACAACTGCGTCGGCTTCGTCACAAGCGAAAGCGCCAAGACGCCCGTGGATTTCGGTTTCAACGTTACCGCTGTCCCTGTCCCCGAACCGGAAACCTATGCCATGCTGTTGGCTGGCCTGGGCGTCATCGGTGCGATAGCGCGCCGTCGGCGCGGCAGCATCGCCGCCTGATTTCCGGCCAAGTAAACAGTCAAAGAAGCCCCCGTCATCGGGGGCTTTTTTTATCCTGTGCCCGATACATATCATCTCCAGCGCGTGTCGATAATTTTTACACTTTTGTACATACTGGAGAAAAACACTGGATGCGCCATCGCCCGCAACAGACCGCGCCCTTCTTTTTGCGCGTCCCCGCCGCACCATCGGCTACACTTCATCCCCATGATAGAAACCGACGCACTCCCGCCCGGAGACAATCGCCTTGTCGCGCCCGTCATGGCGGACCGCCAGGAAGACGTCCTGGAGCGCGCCCTGCGCCCGCGTCGGCTGGCCGAATACATCGGACAGGCCAAGGCGCGCGAACAGCTCGAAATCTTCATCGCCGCCGCAAGGGCGCGGCGCGAGGCGCTCGACCACGTGCTACTCTCCGGCCCGCCCGGGCTGGGCAAAACCACGCTCGCCCACATCATCGCCGCCGAAATGGGCGTCAACCTGCGCCAAACTTCGGGGCCGGTGTTGGAACGCGCGGGCGACCTGGCCGCGCTGCTCACCAACCTCGACGCGCACGACGCGCTCTTCATCGACGAAATTCACCGCCTCTCGCCGGTGGTGGAGGAAATCCTCTACCCGGCGCTCGAAGACTTCCAGATCGACATCATGATCGGCGAAGGCCCGGCGGCGCGCTCGGTCAAACTCGACCTGCCGCCCTTCACCCTCATCGGCGCAACCACCCGCGCAGGCATGCTCACCAACCCCTTGCGCGACCGCTTCGGCATCGTTTCGCGGCTCGAATTCTATTCGCCCGCCGAACTGACCCGCATCGTCCACCGCTCGGCGCGGCTGCTCGAAGTCGGCATCGACGACGACGGCGCGTTCGAGATCGCCCGCCGCGCGCGCGGCACGCCGCGCATCGCCAACCGCCTGCTGCGCCGGGTGCGCGACTACGCCGAAGTCAAGGCCGGCGGAAGCGTTACCGTTCAGGTTGCCGGCGCCGCCCTCGAAATGCTTGACGTCGACGAACTCGGGCTGGATATCATGGATCGCAAACTGCTTTCCGCCGTCATGGAAAAATTCAGCGGCGGTCCAGTCGGCCTCGACAACCTCGCCGCCGCCGTCGGCGAAGCCCCCGACACCATCGAAGACGTGATCGAACCCTACCTGATCCAGCAAGGCTATTTGCAACGCACCCCGCGCGGCCGCATCGCCACGCCCGCCATCTGGCAACACTTCGGCCTTGCCCCGATCGGCCTGTTTGCGCCCTGACTCCCGCAAAACGCCATGCGCGCCTTCCCGGTAGCCATGTTCATCCTCTGCCTGCTCGGCGGGCTTTACTTGCTCGCCGTCGCGCCGGAATTCGCCCTTCCCGGACGCGGCAACCCGGCGCACTGGCGCCAGTTCGGCCCATCCGCCGCGCGCGCCCTTGGCGGCGGGTTGCTCGCCATTGCGGCGCTGGCGATGATCTTCCTGCGCCACCACTACGCCACTCCCCGCCGCCCGCCCGGCCCGGCGATGCAGAAAATCTATTTTGCGCTCATCGTGCTGACGCTCGGCCTGATAAGCCTCGCCTTCAACCTGGCCGAACCGCTCCCAGGCTAATCCTCGACAGACGACGGCCTGGATTGCCACGGGGCTGCCCCCTGACAATGACGCTCGTCCAACATCCCCTGATGGTCATTTCGTCCACACTTGGATGCCCTGCGCGCGGCCAGGCCGTACAATCACTTTCCTCCACCTGCCGCTGCTTATCGCCATGACCCGCAAGAAACTGCCCATCGGCATCCAGACTTTCCGGGAAATCCGCGAGGAAAATCATTACTACGTCGATAAGACGCCGTTTGCATTACGCCTGATCGACGAAGGCAAGTATTATTTCCTCTCGCGCCCGCGCCGTTTCGGCAAGAGCCTGTTTCTCGATACGCTGGCGGAACTCTTCGCGGGCAACGAACCCTTGTTCCGGGGCCTGTACTGCCACGACAAATGGGACTGGACGGTCAAATATCCGGTCATCCGCATCAGCTTCGGTGGCGGACTTGCGAGAAATTCCGAAGCCCTCGATGCCAGCATCCGCTTTCAATTGAAAATCCAGGCCGAGCGCCTGGGTTTGCCGGTAGCGGATGGCAGCATTCCCGTACAGTTTGCCTCCCTGATCCTGGCGGTCGAGGCCCGCTCTGGCCAGCGCGCGGTGGTGCTGGTCGACGAATACGACAAGCCCATTCTCGACAATCTCGCCCGCCCGGACATTGCCCGCGAGATGCGCGACGGGCTGCGCGATTTCTACTCGGTCATCAAGGACGCCGACGCCCACATCCGCTTCGCCTTCCTGACCGGCGTCTCCAAGTTCAGCAAGGTGAACCTGTTCTCCGGGCTGAACAATCTCAAGGACATTACCGTGGATGGGCGGTATTCCGCCATCTGCGGTTACACCGACGCGGATGTCGAGTCCGTGTTCGCACAAGAACTCGACGGGCTGGATCGCGCGCAAATCCGCACCTGGTACAACGGCTACAACTGGGACGGCGAGGCGGTCTACAACCCCTTCGACCTGTTGTTGCTGTTTGATAAGCGTCATTTCCACGCCTACTGGTTCGAGACCGGCAGCCCGGCCTTCCTGATCGACATGATTACCGAGCGGCGCATCTTCCTGCCCGGGATCGGGCGGCTGGAGGCCAATGAGGCGCTGCTGTCAGCCTTTGAGATCGGCGACATTTCCACCGAGGCGCTGTTGTTCCAGACCGGCTATTTGACCATCGTCAATACTGAAAGGCTGGATGGGGGCGCTTATTACACGCTCGCCTATCCGAACCGCGAAGTCCGCGAGGCGCTGACCGCTTGCCTGCTCGGGCGCTGGCTGGCGGATGAGCAAAAGGCGGTCAAGCAGCGCATCCGCCTTTTCCGGCTGCTCAAGGCCAATGACTTCCCCGGCATGGAAGCCTTGTTTACCGCCTTCTTTGCCGGTATTCCCGCCGACTGGCATCGCAAGAATCCGATAGCGAACTACGAGGGCTATTACGCGAGCGTGTTCTACGCTTACTTTGCCGCGCTCGGCTTGGATGTCGTGCCGGAGGAGGCAAGTTACGCCGGGCGGCTGGACATGGCGGTGCG
>JAIRMC010000034.1 GCA_031258965.1 Azoarcus sp.
GCGTCCTGGCCCTAAGGAATCGCGCCTTCAGCTCCGCGTAGTTCCAGTTCCAAATCAATCCGGCAAAAATCTGGCGCGCCGTGGTGTGCCATGCGGCCCATGGATTGCTTCGCCTCGCTTGCAATGACGAGGGTGAGGCATTTCAGCAACGGTTGGGGGCATCGCGCTACCCGCCATACCCGCTATTGCGAGGCGCGCAGGCGCGGCGGCAATCCAGATTCCTTCGGATTGACTTGGAATTGGGATAAGGCGCCGCCGATGCTTGGGAGCAAGGCTAGCGCCCCGGAAATCCATACGCCATTACTGACGGCATTGCCTCGCTAGTAATGGCGATTGAATTTACCGGAATTTCTCCAGCGCACGCCCCATGCGCGCCAGCGCCTCGTCCAGCGTCGCGCGTGCGCAGCCGAAATTGAGGCGGACGAAACCGGGCATGCCGAAAGCGCGACCGTCCGACAGCCCCACTCCGGCGGCCTCGAAAAATGCTGTGGGGTTTTCGAGGCCCATGGCGCGGCAGTCGATCCAGGCGAGGTAGGTCGCTTCCGGCGCGGCCATGGACAGCCCCGGCATTGCCGCCACGGCATCCATCACCCGGTCGCGGTTGCCGCGCAGATAGTCGATGAGCGCGAGCCGCCAGGGTTCGCCGTCACGGTAGGCGGCTTCGGCGGCGGCGAAGCCGAGGACGTTGATCTCGGGCACGATGCCGCGCATCGCGCGCTGGAAGTGCGTCCTTAGCGTGGCGTCCGGAATGATGGCGATGGCGCAGTAGAGTGCGGGGATGTTCCAGGTCTTGGAAGGCGCCATCAGCGTGATCGTGCGCCGTGCAATGTCCGGATCGAGCGCGGCGATAGGGCGGTGCGGTTTGTCCGGATCGAGCACTAGACCGCAGTGGATTTCATCGCTGCAAACGATCATGTCGCGTTGGGCGGCGAGCGCGGCGATCCAGTGCAGCTCGTCTTCGTCGAACACCCGTCCCACCGGATTGTGCGGGTTGCACAGCATGAACAGGCGCGTGTCCGGGCCAATGGCCGCTTCTGTCGCAGCGCGATCCCATTGCCAGCGTCCGTCCAGAAGCACCAGCGGCGCTTGCACGAGGCGGCGGCTGTTATTGCCCGGCGCGGCGAGGAAGGGCGGATAGATCGGCGTGGCGGTGAATACCGCGCCGCCCGTCGCCCCGACGGTGCGACAGGCGAGGTTGAAACCGCTGATAACGCCGGGCAGCCATACCAGCCAGCCGGGGTCTATCGCCCAGCCGTGATCGCGGGCAACGTTTTGCACGACAGCTTCCACGAGCGACGGCCATGGATGGGTGTAGCCGAAAACGCCGTGCTCGACGCGCGCGCGCAATGCCTCCAGCACGGGCGGCGGCGCCGTGAAATCCATGTCAGCCACCCATAGCGGCAATATGTCACGCCCGGCATAATGCCCCCACTTTTCGCCAGGAACCTTGCGCCGGTCCGGCGGGCGGTCAAAATCGACAGTCATGTGAAAAAGCTCCGCTAACGAACGAAGCCGGGAGTGTAACGTGACAGGCATTATCAACGTCGGCGGTATTTTCAGATTGCCGCCCATAGTTGCCATACGTATAATCTCAGAAGAATAAGAAGGAGGGAATCGTATGCAGAGGATTGTTTGCCATCCCGACGGCGTTTACGCCGTCGACTCGGCTTATTGCGGCCAGAACAGACTGGCCGCCATCCATTTCATCGTCGATCACGGGCGCGTTGCGATCATCGACACGGGCAGCAATAGTTCTGTTCCGTACATTTTTGCCGCGCTGGCCGGGCTGGGCATTGAACCCGAAGCGGTCGACTGGGTGATCCTCACCCATTTGCACCTCGACCATGCCGGAGGCGCGGGCAGCCTGATGTGCGCCCTGCCGCGCGCGCGGCTGGCTGTGCATTCCGGCGGAGTGAGCCGCATGGTGAATCCCTTGCGCTTGTGGGAAAAAGCGGTTGCCGCTTTTGGCGCGGCGCAGGCTGTCCGCCTGTATGGCCGTCTGGTGCCGGTGGATGAAGACCGGATCGTTCCTTCGCACGACGGCATGGAATTGGCGCTTGGCGGCAGGGTTCTGCGCCTGCTCGACACGCCCGGCCATACTTGCGGACACATCAGCGTATGGGACGAGCACGCCCGCGTGATCTTCGCGGGCGACGCCTTTGGCGTTTCATACCGGGAATTCGATGTCGGCAGCCGCGCGTTCGTGTTTCCGGCGACTTCCTCGTCACACTTCGACCCCATGGCGATGATGGAATCCATCGACCGCATGATCGCGCACGAACCACAGGCGATATACCTTGCCCACTATGACCGCGTGATCGGAAGCGAACGTCTGTCCAACGATTTGTTTCGCTTGATCCACGCCCAGATGGCGATAGCGCGGGCGGCGCGCGGCGATGGACTGGTGCGCCACGCTGAAATCCTCGCCGGTCTCGAAGAACTCGTGCGCGAAGAATGCGCCCGCCAGCGATGGGCGCTCAACGAAGAAATTTCCCTCAATATGTTGCGGCTCGATCTCAGCCTCAATGCGCGGGGACTGGCCGCTTGGCTTGACCGTATGTGGGAAATCGAGGCGCTGGAAGAAGCAGAATCGACGGAACTGGAAGAAGCCGTTGCGGCCTGACCGCGCGGCAAGCGCCGGCGCAAGGGGACCAGGCGTCCATATGCCGCCGCGTGGCAGGTAAGATCGCGTCCTGTCCTCCGTCCGCCCAAATACCGTGCTTGAATCCTCAGCCGCCTTTCCCGTCTCCGCCGATGTCGACCGCCGTTTCGGCGGCATTGAGCGGCTTTATGGCGAAGGCGCGCTTGCCCGCCTCTCGGTCGCGCGGGTTGGGGTGATCGGCCTGGGCGGCGTGGGTTCCTGGGTGGCCGAGGCGCTGGCGCGCAGCGGCGTCGGCGCATTGAAACTGGTCGACCTCGACAATATCGCCGAATCCAACATCAATCGCCAGGTTCACGCTCTCGACGCCACCCTCGGACAAGCCAAGGTAGACGCCATGACTGCGCGGATACAAAGCATCAATCCGCACTGCCGGGTGGACAAAGTGGAAGACTTTCTCACCCCGGAAAACACCGCCGCCCTGCTGCACGATGTCGATGCGGCGGTCGACGCCATCGACGATGTGCGCGCCAAGGCAGCCATGGCCGTCTACTGTAGTAAACAACGATGCTTGCCCCTGCTGATGGCGGGCGGCGCGGGCGGTAAGACCGATCCGCGCCGTATACAGACCGGCGATTTGGCGCATACCCGGCAAGACCCACTGCTTTCCCGAGTGCGCGCGCGCCTGCGCCGCGAACACGGTTTTACGCGCGAGCCGGGCAAGAACTTCGGTATCGAGGCCGTCTATTCGGATGAACCCGTGCGGCGTCCGGCGGCATGCCCCGGCGGCTCGCCGCGGGGGCTGTCGTGCGCGGGCTACGGATCCAGCATGACGATGACAGCCAGCATCGGCCTTTTCATCGCAGCACGGATACTCGAACGCTTGCTGCGCGTCCGCTCCGGAGAAAGCGCATGAATGCCCTCATCCTTCTCGGCCACGGCGCGCGCGATCCCGCCTGGGCCGGGCCGCTCATGAAAGCGCGGGAGACCCTGACGCGCGAGCATCCGGCGCTCGCTGTCGAACCGGCTTTTCTGGAATTCATGCCGCCGGCGCTGGAAGAAGCCGTTTCCATGCTGGCGGCGCGCGGCGCGGCGCGGATTACCGTCGTACCAGTATTTCTCGCACAAGGCGGACACCTCAAGAATGGCCTGTCCGAAAGGCTCGACGCGATCCGCCGCCGCCATCCGGGCTGCGCCTTGCGCCTTGCCCCGGTTGCTGGTGAAGCGCCTGAAGTCATCGCGGCCATCGCCACCCATGCCGCCCATGCCGCCGCCCAGGCGGACATCGCTCTCGAAACGCCCGAACCCCGGCCCGGCAAAGTCTGGCTGGTCGGGGCCGGGCCGGGCGACCCGGCGCTGCTCACACTCAAGGCCGCGCGCCTGATTGCCCTGGCGGACGCCATCGTCTACGACCATCTCGTCGGAGACGGCATCCTCGCTCTTGCGCGATCCGGCACGGAAATCGTCTATGCGGGCAAGGAAGCCTCGCGCCACACTCTACCGCAGGCGCAAATCAACGCCATGCTGGTGGCGCTGGCGAAAAGGCACGCAACAGTCGTGCGCCTGAAAGGCGGCGACCCGTTTATTTTCGGGCGCGGCGGCGAGGAAATCGAAGCCCTGTCAGCGGAAGGGATTCCGTTCGGCATCGTGCCCGGCATCACTGCGGCATCCGGCTGCGCCGCCAGCGCGGGCTTTCCGCTCACGCACCGCAACTATGCCCGGATGCTGACTCTGGCGACCGGCCACCTCAAAAACGGCAGCGTCGAACTCGACTGGCCCGCACTCGCGCGCGCGCGCCAGACTGTCGTGTTCTATATGGGCGTGGCCGCCTCCGGAGAAATCAGCCGCCAGCTCATCGCGCACGGCCTGCCCGCCGATACCCCCGTCGCCGTCGTGCGGCAAGGCACCCTGGACAGCCAGGCGGCGCTTTTCACTCGGCTGGACGAATTTCCCTCGCGCCTGCGCGAAGCGAATATCACCCCGCCCGCCTTGATCGTGGTGGGAAACGTGGTGCGCCTGAACAGAACACCGCATAAAACAAGGGACTGTGAACAACCCCCTTTGTAAGTCCCCGAATATAAAAGGCCCGGGACTGGAAACAGCCCCCAAGCATTGCGGAAGGCTGGACCACGCCCCCGTTCAGCTTCCCCAAGGCAGCGGCGCAAGGCAGGAATTCGCAGGCTCATTTACAATGACCCGCCTGCTACGGTATTTCCTGAGGTTGCGCAAACATGGAACACATTTCCCGCCGTTTCGCTCATTGCGGCATCGCTTTGCTGTGTCTGATGACAGCTTCCGTTTCCCTGGCTGATGACGGGCGCGATGTGCTCGGTATCCGGGCGGGGATGACGGTCGAAGAAGCCGAAGCACTGATCGCCAGGGCAAGGCCCGATTCGCACAAGGAAGCCGTCCGCAACCACGCGGACAGGCCGCTCGGATTCCGCTACACGGATACCGGCGATCCGGAAAAGCGTCTCGGCAAGACACAGATCGTGCTCGGCGTCGGCAGCGGCGGACGAATCTGGTTTGTCGG
Source organism: Azoarcus sp. (assembly GCA_031258965.1). Classification (GTDB taxonomy): domain Bacteria; phylum Pseudomonadota; class Gammaproteobacteria; order Burkholderiales; family Rhodocyclaceae; genus WRNU01. The sequence goes on from JAIRMC010000034.1 coordinate 5,133, forward strand.
CCAGGCGCAAAATTTCGAGGTCGGGGAGCGGCCCGATTACGCCACGCTGCAAAAGTCCCTGCTCGACAAATACGGCCCGCCGACCCTGCCCGGCCCCGCGCATCCGCCCGCTGGATACCTGCGAATCAAGTACGGCACACTCTGGTCGTTCGATGCGCAATACAGGCCAGTGCCGGGCGGGCCGCGCCATTTCCTTTCGAAAGACCCCTGTCTTGAAGCCTTCGCGGGCGACAACTATTCGCAGACCTGGGGAACGCACATCATCACGCCCCGGCGGACGGGCAAGCATTGCGGCATGGCGATTTCGGCCAGCGTCAGCTTCGATGCCGAAACCCAAAGGGTTGCCGCCTTTTCGGTAACGGTCACGGACGCGGCGGCGCTTTACGCCGATCCAGTACATGGCGAGGAAAGCAGACTGTTTGTCGACAAACAGAAGAAACTCGAAAAAGAAGCCCTCGGCGGACAGCGCGTCGAGCTGTGACGTCCGGAACCGCCCTACCTGCGTAGCATCGCACGGCAGTTTCGGCGTGGAGTACGCCTGACCGCTGAAGTACTGCCACACCACGTTCTCCGACCAGCGCGCTACCCGTTTAAAAGGCGCGCGAACAGGGCAACGCACATGCAGCCGTCAACCTCGCTGGACGCCGTGATACAGGGCTGGCATGCGATGGCCCTTTTCCGCCGGGCCGCCGGATTTCAATGCATCAAGGACTGGATCGCCTGCGCACGCAGCCCCGTCGCTTCCACGATTTCCTCGACCGGCCTGCCACGCTTGAGCATGTTCCGGGCCACGGACAGCAAGGCTTCTTCCCGGCCCTTTTCCCAACCCTCTTCCCGGCCTTCCATTCGCCCCTTTTCACGCCCCTGCAAAAACCC
>JAIRMC010000052.1 GCA_031258965.1 Azoarcus sp.
GAAAACATGGTCGGTCACAAGCTCGGCGAATTCGCGCTGACGCGGACTTTCAAGGGGCACGCCGCCTCGAAGAAAGCCAAGAAATAAGGAAAGATGATGGAAACCAAAGCCAGTTTGCGCGGTGTTCGTCTTTCAGCGCAGAAAGGCCGTCTCGTGGCGGATCTGGTTCGCGGCAAGCCGGTCGAGCAGGCGCTCAATATTCTTGCCTTCTCGCCGAAGAAGGGCGCGCAGATCATTCGCAAGGTGGTCGAATCGGCCATTGCCAACGCTGAACATAACGACGGCGCCGACATCGACCTGCTCAAGGTCAAAACTATTCATGTGGAAGAAGGACTGACCCTCAAGCGTTTCACTGCGCGGGCCAAGGGTCGCGGCAACCGCATTTCCAAACCGACCAGCCACATCTACGTGACTGTCAGCGAGGAGTAAGGAGCATACATGGGTCAGAAAATCAATCCCACTGGATTCCGGCTCGCCGTCACACGCGACTGGGGGTCGCGCTGGTATGCGTCGAGTCAGGACTTCTCCAGGAAACTTGGCGAAGATCTCAAGGTTCGGGACTATCTCAAGAAGCGCTTGGCGCACGCATCGGTGTCGCGCGTCATCATCGAGCGCCCGGCCAAGAATGCCCGCATCACGCTGTTCTCGGCGCGTCCGGGCGTGGTGATCGGCAGGAAGGGCGAGGAGATCGAGGCGCTCAAGCAGGATTTGCAGAAGATCATCGGCGTGCCGGTGCATGTGAATATCGAGGAAGTGCGCAAGCCCGAAGTCGACGCCAAGCTGATCGCGGATTCCATCGCGCAGCAGCTCGAAAAGCGCATCATGTTCCGCCGCGCCATGAAGCGCGCCATGCAGAACGCCATGCGTCTTGGGGCACAGGGCATCAAGATCATGAGCGCGGGCCGCCTGAACGGTGCGGAAATCGCCCGTACCGAGTGGTACCGCGAAGGTCGCGTGCCGTTGCACACGCTGCGCGCGCATATTGATTACGGCGTTTCCGAGGCGCAAACCACCTACGGCATCATCGGCATCAAGGTCTGGGTTTACCGGGGCGAGGCGCTGGGCCGCAACGAGTTGCCGGTTGCTGAACCGGAAGCCGAAAACCGCCGTGGCCGCCGTGGTGCGCCGCGCGGCGACGGCGAGGGCCGTTCCCGCCGCTCCCGTCGCCAGGAAGAAAGCAGGAGTGAATGATGTTACAGCCGACAAGAAGAAAGTATCGCAAAGAGCAGAAAGGCCGTAACACGGGTCTGGCCACGCGCGGCGTGAAGGTCAGCTTCGGCGAATATGGTCTCAAGGCGACTGGGCGTGGCCGTTTGACCGCGCGCCAGATTGAGGCGGCGCGGCGGGCGATGACTCGTCACATCAAGCGCGGTGGTCGCATCTGGATTCGCATCTTCCCCGATAAACCGATTTCCAAGAAACCCGCCGAAGTGCGGATGGGCAACGGCAAGGGCAATCCCGAATACTGGGTTGCGGAGATCCAGCCGGGCAAGGTGCTCTACGAAATGGATGGCGTCGACGAGGCGCTCGCGCGTGAGGCTTTCCGGCTGGCCGCCGCCAAGCTGCCGATTGAAACCGTGTTCGTCACGCGCCAGGTGGGATAAAGCATGAAAGCGAATGAACTCCGCGCCAAGGGCGCAGAAGAACTGAACCAGGAGTTGCTGGACTTGTTGAAGGCGCATTTTTCCTTGCGCATGCAGCACGCCACCCAGCAGTTGAACAATACGAGCCAGTTGGGCAAAGTGCGCCGCGACATCGCGCGCGTCCGCACGCTCATTCGTGAAAAGGCGGGTGTGCAATGAGTAGCGAGCAAGTAAAAAAGGTTCGCCGCGCGCTGGTTGGGCGCGTCGTGAGCGACAAGATGGACAAGACGGTGACGGTGTTGATCGAGCGGCGCGTGAAGCATCCGCTTTACGGCAAGATCGTGATCCGTTCGGCCAAGTACCATGCCCACGTCGAGAACGGCGTAGCGACGCAGGGCGATCTGGTCGAGATCGAGGAATGCCGTCCGATTTCCCGCACCAAGACGTGGCGGGTCACGCAGGTGGTGGAAAAAGCGCGCGTGATCTGAGCGCCTTCTTCTCGGACGGATGGGGTTCGCGTCCGCCGTTCCGTTTCCCCGGAAAACCCGCGCAAGCGGGTTTTTCAATTTCCCGGCGATATTTTCGCGCCAGCCCGGGAGCTATTTCCTGGGCTGGCGTTTTGCCGTGAGCCTGTTATCGATAGGCCAGTCGCGCCAAATGCCGCCACCCTTGTTTCAGCGGGCAACTGTCGCTCGGATGGCCGACGGCTTTTTCCATCACCTCGGTATCGACGTCACTTTGTAGAAGAAAGCCTACAAGCTGGTTTTCTCTGGCATGACGCAATAAAAAAGGACGCCGTAGCGTCCTTTTTGCGTTTCCCGTGCGGGGTTTTTCACTTTCAGGCGGGTGGCGGTTCCGTAAGCAGCGCCTTCATGGAGAGACGAATCTTGCCGCGATCATCGGTTTCCAGCACTTTCACGCGCACGCTCTGGCCTTCCTTGAGGTAGTCGGCCACGCTGTTGACGCGCTCGTTGGCGATCTGCGAGATGTGCAGCAGCCCGTCGCGGCCCGGCAGGATGTTAACAATGGCGCCGAAATCGAGTAGGCGCAGCACGGTGCCTTCGTAGATTTTACCGATTTCGGCTTCGGCGGTGATTGCTTCGATCCGCGCCTTTGCTTCCTGCGCGCCTTCGGCGCTGACGCTGGAGATGGTGATGTTGCCGTCGTCCGCAATCTCGATCACGGTGCCGGTTTCTTCCTGCATGGCGCGAATCACCGCGCCGCCCTTGCCGATCACGTCACGGATTTTTTCCGGATTGATCTTCATGGTTATCATGCGCGGCGCGTATTCTGAAACCTGTCCGCGCGCGCCGTCGATGGCCTGTTGCATGAAGCCGAGGATGTGGCGGCGGCCTTCGTTGGCTTGTGACAGGGCAACTTTCATGATTTCCCTGGTGATGCCCTGGATTTTGATGTCCATTTGCAGGGCGGTGATGCCACGCTCGGTGCCCGCGACCTTGAAATCCATGTCGCCAAGGTGGTCTTCGTCGCCGAGGATGTCGGTGAGCACCGCGAAGCGGTTGTCTTCCTTGATGAGTCCCATGGCGATGCCGGCGACGTGTCCCTTGGTCGGCACGCCGGCGTCCATCAGGGCGAGCGAGCCGCCGCAGACCGAGGCCATCGACGAGGAACCGTTGGATTCCATGATCTCGGAAACGAGCCGGATAGTGTAGCTGAAATCTTCATGTTTGGGCAGCACGGCGAGCAACGCGCGCTTGGCGAGCCGTCCATGACCAATTTCGCGCCGCTTCGTGCCGCCGAACCGGCCTGTCTCGCCGGTGCAGAAGGGCGGGAAGTTGTAATGCAGCATGAATTTTTCGCGGTATTCGCCAGCAATGGCGTCGATAATTTGTTCATCGCGCCCGGTGCCGAGCGTGGCGACCGCCAGCGCCTGGGTTTCGCCCCGTGTAAAGAGGGCTGAACCGTGCGTGCGCGGCAATATGCCGGTGCGGATGTGAATCGGACGCACGCTGCGGGTGTCGCGACCGTCGATGCGCGGTTCGCCGTTGAGGATGCGGCTGCGCACGATGTTCGCTTCGAGCGAAAAGAGGATGTTCTTGACGTCGTTTTCCGGGGGCGGTTCGGCCTCGGCGGCAATGGCGGCAAGCGTCGCTTTTTCGATTTCGTCGAGGCGGGCGCTTCGCGCCGATTTGCTGGTGATGATGAAAGCTTGTTCGAGATCGGCGCGGGCGAGTTCGGTGACGCGCGCGATCAGCGCCTCGTTATTGGGCGGTGGCTGCCAGTCCCATTCCGGCTTGCCCGCGATTTCGACCAGTTCGTTGATGGCGCTGATGGCGTGCTGCATCTGCTCGTGGCCGTAGACGACCGCGCCGAGCATGACTTCTTCGGAAAGCTCCTGCGCTTCGGATTCGACCATCAGCACGGCTGCCTCGGTACCGGCGACGACGAGGTTCAACTGGCTGGCGGCTAGTTCGCTGGTGGTCGGGTTGAGCAGGTACTGGCCGTTGGCGTAGCCGACGCGGGCCGCGCCGATGGGGCCGTTGAAGGGCATGCCGGAAATCGCCAGCGCGGTGGAAGCGGCGATCATCGCGGGGATGTCGGCGTCGACTTCCGGGTTCTGCGACAGCACGATGGCGATGACTTGGACTTCGTTATAGAAACCGTCCGGGAAAAGGGGCCGGATCGGGCGGTCGATGAGGCGAGAGGTGAGGGTTTCCTTCTCGGTCGGACGGCCTTCGCGTTTGAAGAAGCCGCCGGGGATGCGTCCGGCGGCGTAGAACTTTTCGACGTAGTCGACGGTGAGCGGGAAAAAGTCCTGTCCGGGCTTGACATCCCTGGAGGCGCAGGCAGAGGCGATCACTACCGTGTCGGCCATGTTGACGATGACCGCGCCGCCCGCCTGGCGGGCGACTTCGCCTGTTTCGAGGGTGACGGTATGCGCGCCCCAGGTGAAAGTTTTCTTGATTGGCGTAGGCAAGGGAAATTCCTTTGGTGTTATTGCAGCGGACGACAACTGCGAGGGCATGTGGGCCAGGAAACGACAAAAGCCGGAGCGCCCCTCGCGGGCTGCCCCGGCTTTGCCGGAATCATCCCGCTTGCGCGGGCACTGGTCGTTGTGAGGCCTGTCACTTGTGTGCGCTTACTTGCGCAGACCCAACCGTTCGATCAGCTTGCGGTAGCTCTCGGCATTCCGGTCTTTCAGGTAGTCGAGAAGCTTGCGGCGGCGGCTGACCATTTTCAGCAGGCCACGGCGGGAGTGGTGATCCTTGCCGTGAGCCTTGAAATGACTGGTGAGGCCGTTGATGCGCGCGGTCAGGAGCGCGACCTGGACTTCCGGCGACCCAGTGTCGCCCTGGGCGCGCTGGTACTCGGAGACGATCTGCGCTTTGGTCGTAATGTCGAGAGCCATGTTTTCTCTTTGGTCGTGTTTGGTTCAATCAGAACCCATGATTCTATCACTCGGCGCGAAACAGGGGAATACCGGGCTAGGGTTGTTGCGTCGAGCCTGCCAGCACGCTCTTGACGGTCGTCGCCAGCGCCTTGAGCAGATTGTGCCGAGTCTTGCTCATCTGGCGCGGATTGGTTGGTCAGCGAAACAAACGCATCGGTCAGCCGTTGCGCCTTTCCTCTCCATCTGCCCAAAAACAGGCAGAAACGATATAAAAACAAGACGATGTAAATAGTATATTACGCAAGCAACTGAATACAGAGAACAAAATGCTTGTGTGGTGCGTAAGGCGGCATTCATGCGGCAGTTCCGTTGCATTTGCCATATTTCGTGACGCAGGTCTCCCGACCTGATTATATTGGCGTCTCCTGCTAGTATGGCTATATCTTGTCTGGAATCCGCCCGTGAAAATCCGTTCCGTCCTGCCGCTGGCCGGGTTGTTGGCAACAATGTCCATGCCCGCGTCCGCTCGGAGTTTGCGGGATGTCTGCTTGACAACGTCGCCGGAAAACAAATTTGCCTTCATCCTGGAAAAGTTCGAGGACGATCGCCCTGATACGCGGCGGATCGTTTCGTATTTCACGTCAAGATGAAATATGATGAGTCGGGCACGCTCAAAGGCGTTCCCTACAGGGTGGAATTCGGCAACGAAAGCCATGTGGGCAAGGTGGGTGAGGGTGGCATCATCGATGTGAAGCGGCCCTGGAATGCCAAGACCGCGAAAGTCATCGTCTACGCTTTTGGCAAGGAAAACCAGGGGATTGAATGGTTTATCAATCTCGACCACAAGATGGAAAACTATATGACACCCAAAGGCATTCAATCTCGCCTGAAAAACCTGGGCTTTTACCCCAGGGAAATCAATGGTGTCCTCGGCCTTGAAACAGAAGCTGCCGTGCGAAGGTTCAAGGAAGCGCAAAAAGTCCCGGCAAGTTCAAATGTGGATAACCGCCTTCGTGTCATGCTGCTGAATCAACATGGTTTCTGATGGTTCAAAACGGGGCAATTGAGCCATTGATCAGCCGTTGTGTCTTCCTTCTCCATGAGTTGCCCAGAGAAGACAGAAAACGATATAAAACAAGGCGCTATGGGTGTATTCTTGTGCAAATCGATAAATGTAAAAAGTAAAAATTCTTGTGTGTAAGCGAATGCATTTACGCGATTGTCCTGGGAGGCGTGTGCGGCAGTGAAGGCGGGTTTCGCAAAGTGCTAGACTCGCTACCCGTTCCGCTTTCCCGCAAAGGCGTTTTTCCATGTCTGGCAATACTTTTGGCACTTTGTTTCGCGTGACTTCTTTCGGTGAGTCCCATGGCCCGGCAATCGGCTGCGTCGTCGATGGATGCCCGCCGGGCCTGCCGCTCGTCGCGGCGGACATCCAAGTCGCGCTCGACCGCCGCAAGCCGGGCACTTCGCGCCATGTGACGCAGCGCCGCGAACCCGATACGGTGGAAATTCTTTCCGGCGTGTTCGAGGAACGGACGACCGGTACGCCGATTGCGCTTCTGATTCGCAACCAGGATCAGCGTTCGCGCGACTACGGCAACATTGCCGATACTTTCCGCCCCGGCCATGCCGATTACACCTGGTGGCAGAAATATGGCATCCGCGATTATCGTGGCGGCGGGCGCGCTTCGGCGCGGGAAACCGCGGTGCGGGTAGCGGCGGGCGCGATTGCGCGCAAGTGGCTGGCGGAGCGGTTCGGCGTTGAAATTCGCGGTTGCGTGGCCCAGATCGGCGAGGTGGCGGCGCCGTTCGAGTCCTGGGATGAGGTTGGGCGCAATCCTTTTTTCGTCGCCAATGCGACGCTGCCGCCCAGGCTTGAAACTTATCTGGACGGGTTGCGCCGCGACGGGGATTCGATTGGCGCGCGCCTGAACATTGTCGCCAGCGGTGTGCCGGTGGGATGGGGCGAGCCGGTATTCGACCGGCTGGACGCCGACATCGCTTACGCAATGATGGGCATCAATGCGGTCAAGGGCGTGGAGATCGGCGCGGGCTTCGCGTCGGTGAGCCAGCGCGGCTCGGCGCACGGCGATGAGCTGACGCGCGAGGGCTTTCTTTCCAATAATGCGGGCGGCGTGCTCGGCGGGGTGTCGTCGGGGCAGGACATCCTGGTGAGTCTGGCGATCAAACCGGCGGCCAGCATCCGCGTCGCGCGGCGCTCGATCAATCGCGCTGGTGAGGCGGTGACGGTCAGCACCGAAGGGCGGCACGACCCCTGCGTGGGCATTCGCGCGGTGCCCGTGGCCGAGGCCATGCTGGCGCTGGTGTTGATCGACCATGCCCTGCGTCATCGCGCCCAGTGCGGCGATGTGCGAACCGGCACGCCAAGGATCGCGGGGCGGGCGCCGGGTTAGCGCGGCAGATGGGTCAGATTGAAGAGCGCTTCGAGCTGCTGGTGCACGCGCTCCGATTTCATGGCGTCGCGGAGTTTTTCGATTACACGGATGGTGTAATGGCATTGCATGCCGCTGTGTTGCGCGACGGGTTGGATCCGTTCCTTGAGGTTGTTGTAGGGGGTCGGGTTTCTCGATAGCAGGCGTTCGATGCCGGGTATCGCGCGCGCCTCGGTTTCGCGCGCGGCTGGCCAGGCGGGCGTGATGTGCACGCCGCCGGGGCGGAGTTCGAGCGTAAGCAGGGGTTGGGCAGTACCGGTTCTATCGACCCAGCAGGGCGGTGCTGTGATGGTGTTTTGGGTTCCCTGGCGGGCGGGCAGGGGAGCGGGATCGACACCGCCAGGGCGCGAACGCGCGGGCGTTGCCGGTGCGGGTGTCGGTACGGGCGGCGGAACCGCTGATGCATTGTTTCTGGCGTTCGTTTCAGGCCGGGGAAGCGGGTTGTTTGCATTTTTGGCGTCCGGCAATGGCGACAGGCGTGTTTCGACCAGCCATTTGGCCCAGACAGTTTCCTGGCCAGGGGCGAGCGGTTGGCCGAGTTCCTGCTCGAGCCGTGTTTCGATCTGGCGGAGAAGCTCGAGCGCCATGAGCGCCTGCGTGGAGATTTCGCTGTCGGTGAGTTCGCGTTCGGGTTGTCCGGACAGGGCAAGGATTTTCTGCTTCAGCCGCGAGCGCAGTTCGAGCGCCGAGAGCATCGCCTCTTCGGTTGCGCCGCTCAGCGTGGAGGATTTTCCCGCCAGCGTCAGGACGTTTTGGACTTCGGACATTCCCGCCAATTGGGTGTTGAGTTCCTGGACGCGCGTTTTCAAGGCGGCGACTTCGGCTTCCGCCGCCGTTTTGTCAAGCAGGCGCTGGATGACTTCATCGGCGTTCGCGCCTGCCGCCGTGAGTTGGGCCTGAAGCTCCCGGCGGGCCGAATCCAGGGCTTCGCGCGCCATGGGAAGCACGTTTTCTTCCTGGCGCTTGCCCAGGCGGGCAAGGGCTTCCGTACGCGATATGTCGGCATCGGCGTACATCCAGCCGAACACGACTAGCAAAAAGAGGATGAAGATGAACGCGGTTCCGACCAGGGAAAGCCGGAAAACGTTGTCGCTGCCTCTATACATGAATTGCCCGCATCAAAAGAAACCGCCCGTTCGTCACTGCTTGCCCGCCTGGGTATCGAAATGCTGCCGCACCGTTTGCAAGGCCTGTCTGATGAGGGCGAGTTCCTTGGTTGACACGATCGTGTTGGCTTGTTGTTTGCGGCTGTTTTCCGTTTGCTCGGCGAGCAATTGTGTCTGGGCTTGAATTGCGGCTGTGATTTCCGACTGCTGCTTGCGGCTGGCTTCGACGATCTGCGTCAGGGCGCGGCTCTGGGTCATGAGCGCGGTTGAAATGTCGGCCTGCTGCTTTTGGGCGGATTCGGCAGTCTTGCCCTGGACGGCGGCCAGCGAAATGATTTCAGCGTACTTCTTCTGGCTGGTTTCGACATGTTGCGTCAACGCCCGGCTTTGGGACATCAGTGCGCCTGAGATTTCGGCCTGTTGCTTGCGGTTGCTTTCGGCCTGTCGGGCGAGGGATTCGCTTTGGGCAAGGAGCGCGGTGGATATTTCGGCGTAGCGTTCCTTCCCGGCTTTCATCTGCGCGGCCAGTTCGGCGTATTGATTTCTGCTGTTTTCGATCTGCCGGGCCAGGGCTTGCCCCTGGGCGACGATGGCGGAAGAGGCTTCGGCCTGTTGCCGTTGGCTGTTCTCGATGTATTGCGCCAGCGTTTGCGCCTGGGAGAGCGCCGCCGCCGCGGCATCGGCCTGTTGCCGCTGGTTGTTCGCGGTCTGCTGGGTGAGGGATTCGTTTTGCGCGGCAATCGTGCGGGAAATGTTGGTGTAATGTTTCCGGACGTCCTCGATGAACTGCCTGAGCGTCTGGGTTTGCGCGGTGATTGTAGTAGAGATGTCGGCGTACTGCTTGTGGCCGCTCTCGACGTGTTGAACCAGGGCTTCGGATTGCGCGATGACGGCGGCGGAAGCTTCGAGGTGTTGCCGTTTGCTGGCCTCGACAAATTGCGCGAGTGTTTCGTATTGTTTTTGGCTGACGTCGATCTGTCGCGCCAATGCCTGCCCTTGTGCGGCGATTGTGGTCGACAGTTCGGCGTTGTGCGCGTGGTTCGCGTCGACGTGCTTGCCGAGCGCCTCGCTCTGCGCCACGATTGCCGCCGAGGCTTCGATCTGCCGTTGCTGGCTGCTTTCGATGTAGCGGGCCAGTGTCTGGGTTTGCGCGGCAATCGTGGCGGATAGCTCGGTCTGCTGCTTGCTCTGGGCAAGGATTGTGCCGGAGAATTCGTCGTTCCGCGTCTGGTTTGCCTCGATCTGCCGGGAAATCGCCTCGCCCTGCGCCACGACCGCCGCCGAGGCTTCGAGCTGCTGTTTCTGGCTGATTTCGACATAGCGGGCCAGCGTCTGGGTTTGCGCGATGGCGGCGGACGACATTTCGGCATACTGCCTTTGGGTAGCTTCGATGTGATGGCTCAAGGCTTGTGTCTGGGTGCGCAGGGACTCCGCGGTTTGAGCCTGATGCTCGACTTCCTGGGTCAGCAGCTTGCCTTGGGCGGCAATCGTGGCCAGCGCCTCGTCCTGCCGTTGCTGGCTGCTTTCGACGTACCTGTTCAACGATTCGCCCTGCGTCACGACGGCGGACGACACCTCGGTGTAATACTGGCGGTTGTCCTCGATATGCCGGGCCAGCAATTCGGTCTGTGTGGCGAACGTGGACGAGGCTTCCGCCTGCTGCCGCTGGCCGTCTTCAATGTAGCCGGTCAGCGCCTTGACTTGGGCATGTGTCGATTCCGACATTTCGCGCTGTTGTTCCCGCGCCGCTTCAACCTGCTGGCCCAGGGCTTCGGTCTGTGCGGCAACCGCGGAGGATAAGCGGGTTTGTTCCCGAAGGTTTGTGGTCATCGCTTCGCTCTGGGCAAGCACCAGGGAGGACGTCTCGGCGTATTGCTTGCGGCTGGCCTCGACTTGCTCGATCAGCGCCTGGCCCTGGGCCGCGACCTGATGCGATGTTTCGTCCTGCCGCTTCTGGTTCTCGTCGATGTAGCGGGTCAGCGTCTGGCCCTGCACCTTGATTGCGCCCGTCATTTCGGTATATTGCTTGCGGCTGTTCTCGATATGTGTGGCCAGCGCCTGGTTTTGCAGCTTGATCGCATTCGACATCTCGGCCTGCTGCTGCTGGCTGGTTCCCACGTATTTCTCCAATGCCGCGTTCTGGGACAGCATCGCGCCCGACACCTGGCCGAGATCATTGCGGGTGGCATGCAGGGCTTCCTGGGTGGCGAGCAGGGTTTGCGCCATGGCTTCCATGCCGCTCGCCTGATCCCTGGCGTTGGCGAGAATCTGTTCCTGCGCCCTGGCCAGTTCGATGACATGACCCAGGGCGTCGCCGATCTCGTCGGAGCGTTCGCGCACCTGGAGCAGCACGGGGCCGAGAACCTTGAGTGATTCCGTCACGCCGCCGGACAGCGTGGCGATGTCGCGCGCCATCTTCCCGATACTGTTGCCCAGCTCGCCCACCGGCGTCTGGAGCATGGTAGTGAAATAGTCGTCGGGGAATACGATGCCTTGCAGGCGCTTTTCGACCGCTCCCGCGTAGCCATCCACGGATACGGTCAGGCGTTTGCTGGCCGCGCCGATGTCGCCCATGACCCTGGCGAGCACGTCCCGGTTCGATTGCAGGAGTTCGCGGAAAAACCCGGAGAGTTCCTCGGTGTGGCTTGCGGTCATGCGCTCGACGCTGTCGGAGACGCGCGCGACGGCCTCCCGCGCGGCTTCGGCGACGCAGACATCGAATTCCTGCATTTTTTCCAGCGTGGTGTTCATTTGCTGGTACAGGCTGCGCGCGGCGCTGATGGCACACTCTTCGGCATCGTCCAGCGCCTGTACGAGATTCGGCTTGAAACCGACGAAATAGAGCCTGGCGCCGACCCCGAGCGCGACGCAGGCCAGCGCGGATCCGAGTCTTTGCGCAATGTCGGGCAACTTCAGGGAGATTTGCTGCATGTCGAACAGGCAGGCGATGGCCGTGAGAATCATGGCGATGAAGCCAAGGTAATAACATGAATCGCCGAAATTTTCGTCCGAAACCTCGCGCTCCCGGATATTCGTCGCCACGCCCAGGTACACCAGCATCACCGCGAGAGGGGGAATCAGGTATCCCCAGGGGCCGGGAAAGAGCTTGCCGCCGAGCGCCGCAGCAGGAATTTCGAGCAGGGCGGAGACGACGAAAAGGATATGGAACTTTTTCATGATTCAGCTATTTGACGGGCGGAGGCGGGCGGCCTGCGAACGACAACAATAGCGGAAAAACGGCTTTTCCGGAATCGGGGGATGCGTGCCTGCGGACCGGCGCCGAGTGTTTATTTCTGGCGGTTCCGCAATCCGGCAAGACGGCTCCGCCAGCATGACGTTGGCAGAGCCGTTTCGAGGGCGGGAAAGCGTTTCGGGGCGCGCTGGATGTTCGTGTTCCGGTTTTACACGTCGATGTTCTGCGCCCGCAATGCGTTCGACTCGATGAAGGCGCGGCGCGGCTCGACTTCGTCGCCCATCAGGGTGGTGAAGATTTCGTCGGCGGCGATGGCGTCGTCGATCTGT
>JAIRMC010000111.1 GCA_031258965.1 Azoarcus sp.
CATCGGGGGGCTGACCGAGAGCGTTCTGGACAACCTCATGCGGGCAACGGGGCTGGACAAGAAAATGTCCGGCGGCAAGCCGCTTGGGGCGGATGCCAGCCTGTCCGAGCACTTGGCGCGGTCGGCCCAATCGCCCGACCTGTGGTACACGGCCAGCGCCGCATATGCGGCGGGGGTCGTCGCCGAATCCCTGGGCTACGACGGCGTGACCGCCGCGCAGGCCGCGCAGAACGCGGCGCAAAACAATGCGCTGGGCAGCGACCGGATGAAGGAGTACGCCAACTGCGTGGCGGAAAAAGGCGTCGTGGCCTGCCAGTCCATGCGCAATGAACTGGACATCATCAACCGGGCTACCAACGAGCAACTGGGCAAGTCCTGCGGGTCGGGCGGCGACGCCATTGGCTGCCAGGGACAAGTGCGCTTCGCGCACGACTTTCTCACCAATCCGCTGCTCCAGGATCCGGAGACGGCGAAGTTGTTTGCCAACGACATCGCCACGACCCTGCAAGCCTATGCGCCTTACGAGAGTCTGTACCGACTGGAACAACTGGATCCGTTGGCGCAGTGGGCACATGACAATCCACGCAAGCTCGGCGGGCTGCAAGCGGCAGGGGGCATAGCGACGGTTGCGGGACTGGTGCTGACGGGTTGCGGCGCGATAGTCGGTTGTGTGGTGGGCGGCGCGGCGGGCATCTACTTTGGCGATCAGGCCGCAGCGGGGGTCATGCAGGTTGCAACCGGCAAGGCGCAGGAGACGTATTTCGTTGGCGCTTTGCGCGATGCCGGGCTGGGCGAAAAGGAAGTCTTTGCGGTGGACTTCACGCTCGGGCTGGGCCTGGGTGTGGGTGCCGGTGCGGTGGCGCTGGCAAGAACGCCTAGTGTTACGCCGGGCGGCAAGCAGTCCTCGCTCATCAATGAACCGCCAGCCCTTAAAAGCCAGGACGGAGTTAATTGGGGCGCTATAACGGATGCTGAAGCTGGCGGGTATTCTTTCTATGACCAATTCAAGACGATTGATGGGACGAACTGGAACTGGCCGCCAAATCTGGGCTTTGAGGGAAGCATTACCCATAAAGTGCTTCCTGTAGGGAGATTACTGGATCGTTACGGTAATCCAAAAGGTTCCTTCATGTCGCCTTACGGTCTCTCATATGAAAGCAGGGCACTGCCTCCCGGTGCGATGGCGGGCGGGTATCATGTCTATGAGGTCATTGCGCCTTTGCCAGTGAAATCGGGAAATATAGCGCCTGCTTTTGGGCAGTCGGGAGGTGGAATTCAGCTATTGCCGGACTTTCCCACAAGGGTTAATGTGGAATGGCTAATTGACAAATATTTAAAAGAAGTAGACTAATGTCTGTCGATTTTAAATATTTGCAGGACAAAGTTCGTGAGTTGGGCGGACTTATCAGTGCGCCATCATCTTTATTGGTTTTACGTTGGGAGCCATCTGATGATGGCTCTCCACACATAGTTATTGAGGGAGAGCATTTTTTATATATAAGGTGTGAGAGAGGGGAAGAACTTTGCAGAAAAACAACAGACTCACTGGATGAAATTTTGTATTGGATATTGCGTGATGTTGTTAGGAGTATGTCCATTGAATTTGAATTCAAAAACCGTTTGAATAAACAAGATCACAGGCGTATTATCTTTTCAAAAAGAATTGAACTTTTTCGTAAAATAAACCCAAGCTGGGCAAACAGGGCTGAAAGTGAGATCAATGAGATATTGGCGGATGCACCCTATAACGATACCCCTCACAGAAGGCGGGGCGTGACGAAAAAGAGTATATTCAGATGTGCATTGAGTAAACTCATAAATTCGCTACATTCCTTATTTTAAATATGAAAACCCTGCCTGAAATCCCCATCCCTGCGGAGTCGACGGCTTTCTGGTTTCTGGAGAATAAGCTTATGCGAAACGATCTAGCGTTGCTGCATATCCTCGGCGAGACGCAAAAGCATGAGTTTGTGAACAACAATTTGGCGTTGCGGGATGTTCTTGCCAAGACGAAAAGATCTGGGGACGGAGGGATGGAAGAACCCTTGCGCGCGCGGGAGGAACGGGTCTATTTGTCCAGATGGGAGTGGATTGGTGTTTCTTCACAACTTTAGTCTTAGTGGTTGCCCCCCGACCGAAAGCGAGCACCTTTCTCTCGAAGAGATCGACGGCGAACCCTATGCGGTTTTTGGATGGTCAAAAACATGGTCGAAAGAATGGGCGCGTGAATTGTTGCCGCCTTTGATTTGAGCGAATGTCCGTCCGAATCCGGCGCAGCCCAGAGACCCCTGTCCCTTATTCATACGCCTGAGCGCAGTGGAGGCCTATTTCCAAGCCGTGACCGCACAGGGTCATGAGCCATGGGAGCAGAAATTTCCCCTGCTGACCGGCAGGATCATGCCGAGCATTCGCCGCCGCTCGCGGGAGGACGAAATCGTTGCGGCGCGGCGCGGCACGCGCACGTCGTGGCGCGCCTCCAGAAGCACGACGGCCCGTTTGGCCTGAGGGAGATCGAGCACATCCCCGCGCCGCTTTTCAGCGATGGCGGCTACTGGCGCATTCCGCGCCGGGACGATACCGGCGTCACGACGGGCGGTTGGTATGCGTTTCGAGCAGTCTGCCCCTTTGAAACCCCGCCCGGTGAGGAAATTCCCCTCGGCGAACTCGATGTCGAGCAACGCGACAGCAAATTTCCCCGCCGTGATAGCAACGTTCCTATCACGAGCGGGAAAATTGCCATCGCCAGCCACGACATTCCCCGCCGGGACAACAAAATCCTCCGGCGCGATAGCAAATTCCCCCGCCGTTATAGGAACGTTGCTATCACGAGCAAGAAAATTGCCGCCGCTGATAGCAAATTTCCCCGTCCCGATGGAAAATTCCGCCTTTCCGGGAACCCGCTGCCCGCCGTCCATCCCGCCATGACCCGTTGCCCGTCCGCCGCCCGACGCCTTGAGACAAACCGCGCTCGCCCCCCGCGCTGGCTGAACCGCCCGCTTACGGCGAGGGAGCTTGGCGGCTCGAATCGCTGTGTCGATCGGTGCTGTCACAGCGGCGGCTTCTTTGGGGATGTTGCGGGTATCTCATTTTGGATATTGAGGGTATGCCTCCAAGTGTACCCGCATCCAACACCGGATTAACCGGACTCCACCGCACGGCATCGGACAAGAAAAAGCCAGAAAATGGCGCTGTTACTGGGGTTTCAAGGCTGTGTCGAACTTCTTCGGACTGTGAGTTGGTCCCCCCGACAGGAATCGAACCTGTATCTAGCGCTTAGGAGGCGCTTGTTCTATCCATTGAACTACGGAGAGTGATGCAATGTTGATTCCGGCGCGGGCGTCTGGTGATGGGCGCGTTGCCGGGGCGCAAGTCTATCGCTAAAACGCTTGCCGAGGAAGTTTTGCCGCTGCATGCAGCATGGGCACTGTTCAGTTTCCTCCTTCCGTCTTGACCGTCGCGGGGCCGGTGGTTGCGGTTGCCGACGATAGCTGCGAGGGGACTTCCTTGAGGTTGTGTTCCATCATGTAATCGTTCATGGCTTTCCAGCCCGTGAAGATGGCGGCTTTCTGCGCTTCGGGGTTGAGGGTGTAGCAGTCCTCCAGCGAGCGGCCCGTCTGGCGGCAGGCGCTGCCGATGGCCTGACCTTCCGCTTCGGCCTCGGCGGCATCCCTGGCCGGGTCGGGAATGTCAAGCAATTCCGCAAGCCGGTCGCAGGCCGACAGCAGCGGCAGCGAGGCCGCCAAGACAAGGCAGAAGGTCTTACGCATGGTCAACTCCGGATGGGAACATGACGTTTAACGACAACAGCGAGGCAAAACTTGATCCTTCCCCGGTAGCCAGAGTGTATGTTTATGACCATGGACGGAAACAGTGTATCGACGTTTTTTTGCGGTATCGTTGTCAACGCCCACGGGTTGCCGGTCGTTTATTGGCATACACATCATCCAACCGCTCTTTTCCCAGGAATTTGTCATGAATAAGCTTGTTTGGAATGCAAGGCGTCGCGGCACGGTCTGCGTCATCGGGGCCGTGTTGTTGGCCATGTCGGCGATGCCGACTTTCGCGGCGAAAAAAACCAGGGCCGCGACGCCTAGGGTTGAACAGACGCCGCAGGTGCGGCAGATTGAAATCTCCCATCAATTACCGCCGTCGCAGGCCAAGGCTCTGCAAGGGCTTGTCGAGCGGTTCAATGCACAGGATCCGGCCCATCAGGTCACGTTCGTCGAAACCGATTGGCGTGCGGATAAGCCGCCTCATCTGCTGATTCTCGACGGCGCGGACGAGGAAGGCTTCCTGGCAAGCAAGAAACCGCGCTACAAGCCGCTGTTCGCGCTCATGAAGGAGGCGGGGGCCGGATTGCAGACCGTGCGCCCGCCCGCCATGGTGACGCGCCGCCCGATCAATGCGAAAGGGCAGCTCCTGGCCTTGCCGGTCGGGTTGAGCACGCCGGTACTCTATTTCAATCGTGGAGCCTTGAAGCGCGCGGGTTTCGATCCCGCCGCCACGTCCGCCTTTGCGACGTGGGCCGATTTGCAGGGCGTGCTGGGCAAACTGGGCGCGAGCGGCTCCCGGTGCCCCCTTGCGCTGGCCGAACCGGCGCGGGTGTTGATCGAAAATGTGTCGGCCTGGAATAATGTGCCGCTGCTCAAGGGCAAGCAGGCGATCTTCAACGGCCTGTTCCATGTCAAGTACCTGGCGCTGATGGCAAGCTGGCATCGCGCCAACTTGCTTCATGTTTACCAGGATCGCGCCGAGGCCGACAGGCGCTTTGCCAATGGCGAATGCGCGATGCTCGTGGCGCCATCCGATAGTTGGGTCGATTTTCGCGGGCGGGAGGGGCTGGACGTCGGCGTGACCCACCTGCCGTATCAGGACGACATCCCCGGCGCACCGCAAAACACCCTGGCCGATGGCGCGGCGCTGTGGGCGGCGGCGGGCAAGAAGGCCGCGGAATACAAGAGCGTGGCGCGCTTCGTCAGCTTCTGGTTGCAGCCGGACAATCAGGTTGCCTGGCAGCGCGAAGCGGGGTATCTGCCCCTGAACCGGGCCGGGATCATGGCGTCCGAGAGCAGCCTGCTCGGCGAGGAACTCGAAAATATCCGGGTCGCCATCAGTGAGTTGTCCAGCAGGCCGGTAACGATCAATTCGGCGGTCCAGGCCGTGATCGAGCGCGACAGTACGCGCCGCATCATCGATGAGGAACTGGCTGAGGTCTGGGCCGACCGCAAGGCCGCCAAGGCGGCGCTCGACAGCGCCGTCGCGCGAATATCCGCGGCCAGGTGAGCGAAGCGGGCAGGGGAGAGGCGGATTCTCCCTGCCTTGCGCAAAGGCGGGCCGGGCAGCGCAATGCCGTCCGGCCCGCGCCGTTGACCCGGTGCGCGCCACGGCGTTCGGGTTTGCGGCAATCTTCCATTCCGCCGCCAGCCGCTATCATGACTGGCTCGTTTTGTTCCTTTGATTCCGGGTGGATCATGATCTTCGACATCGACAACGAAACGCTTCCCCGCGAGAAGCTCAAAGTCCTGCAACTCTCCCGCCTCCAGGCGATGGTGGCGCGCTGCTACGAAACCGTGAAGTTCTACCGCGAAGCGATGGACGAACT
>JAIRMC010000025.1 GCA_031258965.1 Azoarcus sp.
GTCGCGCCGCATTCTCCCCGCTTCGTCCACTTGCGCCTGCACACGGAGTATTCGATCACCGACGGTATCGTCCAGATCGACCAGGCGCTTGCCGCCGCCGCCGAGGATGGCATGCCCGCGCTGGGCATCGCCGATCTCGCCAACCTGTTCGGCATGGTCAGGTTCTACAAGAGCGCGCGCGGCAAGGGGATCAAGCCCATTGTCGGCGCGGATGTCTGGATCGAGAACGAACGGGAGCGCGACAGGCCGGGCCGGGTGTTGCTCATCTGCCGGAACCGCGAGGGGTACAGGCGGTTGTGCGAGTTGTTGACGCGCGCCTGGATGGAGAATAAGACGCACGGACGCGCGATGATGCGGCGCGCATGGTTCGAGGACGGGGCGGCAAGTGGACTGCTGTGTCTGTCGGGCGCGCAGGCGGGCGATGTGGGACAGGCGCTGGCGGGCGGCAATGCCGAGTTGGCCGGGAGGCTGGCGGCGGACTGGGCGCGGCTTTTTCCCGATGCTTATTACATCGAGTTGCAACGCGCGGGCCATCCGGGGACGGAGGCGTATGTGCGGCAGGCGGTGCAACTGGCCGGGCGGCTCGGGCTGCCGGTGGTCGCCACGCATCCGGTGCAGTTTTTGCGGCGCGAGGATTTCGAGGCGCACGAGGCGCGCGTCTGCATCGCCGGGGGGTATGTGCTGGCCGACAAACGCCGCCCGCGCGAGTTTACCGGGGAGCAGTATTTCAAGCGCCAGGAGGAGATGTGCGCGCTGTTCGCCGATCTCCCCGAGGCGCTGGAAAACGCGGTCGAGATTGCCCGCCGTTGTTCACTGACCGTGCAATTGGGCAAGAGCTTTTTGCCGCTCTTTCCGACGCCGGAGGGCATGAGCCTCGATGATTATCTGGTGCGGGAGGCGCGCGCGGGGCTGGAGGCGCGGCTGGCCCAGCTTTATCCGGACGAGGCGGAGCGCGAACAGCAGCGGCCCCGCTATGAAGAACGGCTCCGCTTCGAGATCGACACGATCATCCAGATGGGTTTCCCCGGCTATTTCCTGATCGTGGCCGACTTCATCCAGTGGGCCAAGAAGAACGGCGTGCCGGTCGGGCCGGGGCGCGGCTCGGGAGCCGGGTCGCTGGTGGCCTACAGCCTGTGCATCACCGATCTCGATCCGCTGGAATATGCCTTGCTGTTCGAGCGTTTCCTGAATCCGGAGCGGGTGTCCATGCCCGACTTCGACATCGACTTCTGCCAGGACAACCGCTATCGCGTCATCGAATATGTTCGCTCGCGCTACGGCAAGGATGCCGTCAGCCAGATCGCCACTTTCGGCACGATGGCCTCCAAGGCGGTGGTGCGCGACGTGGGGCGGGTGCTCGATCTGCCTTACGGGCTGTGCGACCGCCTCTCCAAGCTGATTCCGCTCGAAGGCCCCAAGCCGGTGTCGCTCGCCAAGGCTTACGAGATGGAACCGCAGATCGGCGAGATGATGCGGGATGACAACGACGGCGAATCCATCCAGAAACTCTGGAGCCTCGCCGCGCCGCTCGAAGGGCTGGCGCGCAACGTCGGCATGCACGCGGGCGGGGTGCTGATCGCGCCGGGCAGGCTTACCGATTTCTGCCCGCTCTACATCGCCGACGGCGGCGACGCCACGCCGGTGTCGCAGTTCGACAAGGACGATGTGGAAGCCGTGGGCTTGGTGAAGTTCGACTTCCTCGGTTTGCGCAACCTCACCATCATCGAACTGGCGCTCGACTATATCGAACGCCTCGAAGGCAGCCGCCCCGACTTGATGAGCCTGGGCTTTTGCGACCCGGCGGCCTACCGGATACTCAAGGACGCCAACACCACGGCGATCTTCCAGGTTGAATCGGAGGGCATGAAGAAGCTGCTCAGGAAGCTCGCGCCCGACCGCTTCGAGGACATCATCGCCGTGCTTGCGCTCTACCGTCCGGGGCCGCTCGGCTCGGGCATGGTCGACGACTTCATCCTGCGCAAGAAGGGCCAGCAGTCCATCGACTATTTCCACCCCGACCTCAAGGCCTGCCTGGAACCGACTTACGGCGTCATCGTGTATCAGGAACAGGTGATGCAGATCTCGCAGATCATCGGCGGCTATACCCTGGGCGGGGCCGACATGCTGCGGCGGGCGATGGGCAAGAAAAAGCCCGAGGAAATGGCCAAGCACCGCGGCATCATCGCCGAGGGCGCGCAAAAGAAAGGCTACGATCCGCGGCTGGCCGAGCGCCTGTTCGACCTGATGACCAAGTTCGCCGAATACGGCTTCAACAAGTCGCACACCGCCGCCTACGCCGTCGTCACTTACCACACCGCCTGGCTCAAGGCGCACCACTGCGCGGCTTTCATGGCCGCCACCCTCTCCGCCGATCTCGATAATACCGACGCCATCAAAGTCTTCGTCGAAGATGCTCTCGACAACGGCCTCACGATCCTGCCGCCCGATATCGACACTTCCGGCTACCGTTTCGTGCCTGTCGACCGCAAGACCCTGCGCTACGGCCTGGGCGCGGTCAAGGGCGTGGGCGAACCCGCCGCGCAAGCCATCCTCGCCGCGCGCGCCAAAGGCGGCGCGTTCCGCGACCTGTTCGACTTCTGCGAGCGCATTGACCGCCGCCAAGTCAACCGGCGGGTCATCGAAGCGCTGATCCGTTCCGGCGCCATGGACGCGCTCGCCGGCCACGCCGGGCGCGACCGCGCCCAACTGATGGCGAGCGTCGCCCTGGCGATGGAAGCCGCCGAGCAGCACGCGGCCAATGCCATGCAGGGCGGGTTGTTCGACCTGATCCCGGAAGCGGCGGGCGCGGCGATCGAATTCGTCCAAGCGCCGCCCTGGAGCGAGCGCGAGCGGCTCAAGGAAGAAAAACTCGCCATCGGCTTCTTCCTCTCCGGCCACCCTTTCAACGCCTTCCGGGGCGAAGTGCGGCGCTTCGCGCGGCGGCCCCTGTCGCAGTTGACCGCCTCGCGCGACCCGGTGATGCTGGCCGGCGTCGTCATGGAGGTGCGCACCAAGGTCGGCGCGCGCGGCAAGATGGCCTTCGTCACGCTCGACGATGGCACACAGCCGCGCGAAGTCACGGTGTACAGCGAAGTGCTCGACACGCAGCGCGGCAAGATTGTTGTCGACGATGTGCTGCTCGTCGAAGGCAAGGCGAGCGACGACGAATTCTCGGGCGGCATGCGCATCGTTGCGGAGCGTCTGTTGACGCTGGCCGAGGCGCGTGGCCGTTTCGCCCGCGCGCTCTGCCTGCGGCTCGATGCCGATAAAATAAACGGCGCCGCCGACGCGAGCATCGAACGCCTTGCCGCGCTGCTCGCGCCCTTCCGCGCCTCGGGCAACTGCGCCGTGCGAATCAGCTACCGCAACGCGCAGGCCGAAGGCGAGCTGCCC
>JAIRMC010000026.1 GCA_031258965.1 Azoarcus sp.
ACGGACCATCGTAGCCATGACAGAATTGCAAGACCCGCGGTGCGTCACGGATTTCCGTCATGACACCCAGTCTCGCTTGTCTTTTATCATGATCGGAATATGGCAAAGGGATGGAAAAAGGCTTTCCCAAGCGTATGAAGTCTATGCATTTTTGCGCGGAATTATGCTTATTTCCTCAAAACAATCCAGCAATTCCAACAAGGGGCGATTGGGTTCGTGGAATTCGGGAATCGGCGTTCATCTCTCCTTCCTGACCATCACATCCTGCATTACCAAATATTGCAAATCCGATCCGAGGAACATATCGAGCGCGTCTGTTGGCGAACAGACCATTGGCTCGCCTCGGCGGTTCAGGGAGGTATTCAGCACTACGCCGTTTCCCGTGAGTTTTTCCAGTTCCAGCATCAGGTCGTAATAGCGCGGGTTGAATTCGCGGCGTAGCACCTGGGCGCGAGAGGTGCCGTCCTCGTGGACGACTTCCGGCACGCGGGTTTTCCATTCGTCGTCAACCGCGAAGGTGAAGGTCATGAAGGACGCGGGATGGTCGGTTCCAAACATCAGGGGGCCGACGGTGTCGAGCATCGAAGGACAGAAAGGCCGCCAGCGCTCACGGAATTTGATTTGCGCGTTGATGCGGTCAGCAACGCCGGGCACGCTCGGACAGCCAAGGATGGAACGATTACCCAGGGCGCGTGGGCCGAATTCCATACGCCCCTGGAACCAGGCGACCGGGTTGCCTTCCGCGAGGATTCCGGCAATACGCATGGGCACGTCGTCGATTTTTTGCCAGTTCAGTTCAATGCCGCGCCGCGCCTCGAGACGGGCGATGGCGGCGATGACGTCTTCGTTCGTGTATTCGGGGCCGAGATAGACATGTTCCATTTTTTCCACCGGCACGCCGCGTTGTTGTGAAACGAATGCCGCCGCGCCGACCGCCGTGCCCGCGTCGGATGCGGCGGGCTGGACAAAAAGTTCTTTCACGTCCGGATGGGCAATGATTTTCTGGTTGAGCTTTACGTTCAGGGCGCAGCCGCCTGCGAAGGTGATCTTTCCCGTCTCGCGGAGAATGTCGCCAAGATAGTGGTCGATCATCTCCAGCGAGAGTTTTTCAAATAGCGCCTGGATGCTGGCTGCGTAGTGAATGTAGGGTTCATCGGCCATGTCGCCTTCGCGCCGGGGGCCGAGCCATTCCACGAGTTTGGGCGAGAAGTAATAGCCCTTGCCTTTTTCCTTGTAGCGTTTGAGGCCGATTACGTTGGCGTAATCTGTATTGACGATGAGTTCGCCGTCCTCGAATTTCGCCAAGCGCGAGAAGTCGTAGCGCATGACATCACCATACGGGGCCATGCCCATGACTTTGAATTCGCCGTCGAGCATGTCGAAACCCAAGTATTCGGTGAGCGCGCCGTAGAGGCCACCCAGGGATTCCGGATCGTAGAATTCCTTGATCTTATGGATTTTTCCGTTTTCACCCCATCCGAAAAAGGTGGTGGCGTATTCGCCTTTGCCGTCGATGCCGAGAATGGCGGTTTTTTCGGTGAAACCGGCGCACAGGTAGGCGCTGGCGGCGTGCGCGAGGTGGTGTTCGACCGGCTCTATCCTGACTTTTTTCAGGTCGAAACCCAACTGGACGAGGCACCATTCGATGCGCTTTTTGTAGCGGCGAAAGCGCCGGTTGCCGTTCAGGATGGCGTCCAGCGCCCGGTCGGGCGCGTAGGCGTAGCGGCGGGCGTAATGCCAGCGCGCGGGGCCGAAAAGACTTACCGGCGCGAAGGGTATGGCGACAGCATCGATATCGGCGGGTCGGATGCCCGCCTGGGCGAGACAGAATTTCGCCGCTTCGTAAGGCATGCGGTTCTTGGCGTGCTTGTCACGCACGAAGCGCTCTTCTTCGGCGGCGGCAACGAGTTTGCCATCAATATAGAGGGCGGCGGACGGGTCATGGCTGACCGCGCCGGAAAGACCGAGTATGGCCAAGGACACGAAGAAACCTCAAGATGCGGGATGCCCGTTGCCTGAATGGCGGCGGGCGGGATGGAGGCGGATTATACCGGATCGGGACACGGGCCTTTGCCATGGTTCGGATTTATTGTTTATTCATGGCGCGGCCCGACGGCAGTTCTCGGGTATCCGTCCGAAAACCTCTGATTATCGTCATTGCGAAGGTCGCAGTGCCAAGGTAATCCATATGGTCGTGAATCCCTCATCGCGCATGGGCATTCCGAACGCAGCCTCCGCTCCCAGCGAAAAATCGCTGAGCGCCTCTCGCAGTATCGCGCTTCTTTGCTGGGCCTTGTCGAGAGGGGGTAAATGCAATGGACTGGACTGTAAAGTGAGGCAGGGCACTCAAGCATAAATATTGACTGTTTGCCCGGCTGTGGGATTCAGGCTGCGTTCAATGGCCTGGCCGAAAGCGTTAGCGCGTCCACTGCCTTCGCCGCCGGATGCCTGTGCGCGAGGCTTCGCTTCCGCGCCGGGTTCTCCCGGTATGCTCGCTTTGCTTTCTTCCATGCGGGCGTGGGCGATTTCAGCGTGGGCCTCAGTGGCCATTTGCGTCGCCGCCGCGGCAACGGCGCGATCCTGCGGGGAAGGGTCGGCGGGCGCGAGCGCGGCGGCGCGGATTCGCTCGGCGCGAATGAGGGTCTCTTCCGGTGTGCGTCCCTTTGATGTGCTGATGCCGACTTCGCCCGCAACCGCGTAGCGTTGACCATCCGGGCCGGTTTCGTAGCTATAGCTGGCGCCCGAGGTGATGAGGCTGCCGCCTGCGGCCATGTGCGCGGCTTCGTGGGCGCGCACGGCGCGGTCGGTAGCTTTCAATTCCTCGACCCGGCGCTGGTCGGTGGCGCTCAGTTCGCCGAAACGGCGCCTGTCCGCGCGTTCGCCCGCTTCGTCGGTTTTCTGTTCCGTTTGCTCGCTAGACGCATCGACACGCCAGGCGTTCGCATGGATCGAGGCAGCGCTAGCGATGGAAGGGGAGAGACCTGAAATCATGAAGATACGCAAAACGAGCGGTAGTCGGAAGCAGGATTACACTTGAAGCTTAGAGGATCATGGCATGCGTGGAAAACATGTTTGGGGCCGAAATGCGCTTTATTTCCCGTGGCTGGAAAAACAGGCCGGGAATCCGGACAGGTCGGAATCACTCGACGAATTCAGCCAGGGGTTGACAGTGGGCGTTGTGTTGTTCAGAATCTCGCCTCTTCGCTGCTTGTGGGCGAGAGTTCTTTAACAAGTTGGACAACCGATAAGTGTGGGTGCTTGGTGGCATGGCTGGGCTG
>JAIRMC010000027.1 GCA_031258965.1 Azoarcus sp.
GTGGTGGAGATCGAACCGGAAGGCGGGGCGCTGCAACAGATCAAGGACAAGGGCTATGCGGATAAATACCGCGGTCTCGGTCAGCCCATTCACTTGATCGGCGTGGAGTTCAGCCGCGAACAGCGCCGCGTGGCGGGGTTCGAGGTGCAGAGCATCGAGGCGCGCTGAGGGCGCGGGCTTTTGGGACTGTAACGTATTTCGATAGTTGCTTGAACATCGTGCGCAGGGTTTTGCCGCATTGGCGGCGCAGCGGCTGGACGAAGAAAAGGGCCGCCCTGTTGGGCGGCCCTTTTTGTTCCAAGTGGTGCCGGCAAGAGGAGTTGAACCCCCGACCTTCGCATTACGAATGCGCTGCTCTACCAACTGAGCTATGCCGGCTGAAACCGAAGCGGGTTTGAATAGCGCCTGTGTTGTCTTGCCGTCAGACTGCTTCGGCAAGGGCGCGACACTATAACCGAGCGCGCTTTTTCAGGCAATCCGGTGTGCCGCGCGTTTTTTACAGGCCGACCCGGCTGATCTCCATTTCCTTCAGTTTGTCGGAGACGATGAACGCCGCTTCGGTGCCCGCGCGGATGTCTTCCACGCTGACGCCGGGAGCGTATTCTTCCAGCACGAGTTTGCCGTCATGGAAACGGAACAGCGCCAGTTCCGTGACAACGGTCGAGACGCGGCCCTTGGCGGTGAGTGGCAGGTTGCACTTCTTGAGAATTTTCTTCTCGCCCTTGTTGGTGTGCTCCATGGCGACGATCACTTTCTTCGCGCCGACAGCCAGATCCATCGCGCCGCCCATGCCGGGGACGTTCTTGCCGGGTACCATCCAGTTGGCGAGGTCGGCGTTCTCGTCGACTTGCAGGCCGCCCAGCACGCAGGCGTCCAGATGGCCGCCGCGCATCAGCGCAAACGAGATCGAGGTATCGAAGGTAGAACCGCCAGGAATGATGCTGCACGGCGCGCCGCCGGCGTTTACGACGCGCGGCTGGCCAATGGGCGTGATTTCCTCTGGCACTGGGCCGATGCCTAGGAAGCCGTTTTCCGATTGCAGCATCAGGGTGACGCCGGGCGGCAGGTAGTTGGCAACCAGCGTGGGCAGCCCGATGCCCAGATTCACGACGTCGCCGTCATTCAATTCCAGCGCGATGCGGCGCGCGATGAATTCCTTCGCACTTATTTGTTCTGACATGGCTTTCTCCTTTTACCCGGGATAGATGATGTGGTCGACCAGCACGCCCGGCGTCATTACATGATCCGGGTCGATGCAGCCGACTTCGACGATCTGGTGCGCCTCGACGATGACTGTCTCGGCGGCGAGCGCCATGAGCGGATTGTGGTTGCGCATCGAGGTGTAATAGACGAGGTTACCGTATTTGTCGGCCTGCACGGCTTCGAGAACCGCGAGGTCGGCCTTGAGGGGCAGCTCCAGCAGGTAGTCCCGGCCATTGATGTTGAGCACGGGCTTGCGGTTGATCTGCTGGCCGTTGAAGGTGAGAGGCTGGTCTACATCGCCCACCGAGGTGCCAACGCCCGTGGGGGTGAGGACGCCGCCTAGGCCGGAGCCGCCCGCGCGGATGCGCTCGGCGATGGTGCCGATGGGGCAGAGTTCGATTTCCATTTCGCCGGTAATCATCTGCCGTTGCGCTTCTTTGTTGAGGCCGATGTGGCCGGTAATCATCTTTTTGACCCGCTTGTTGCGAACCAGCAGGCCGATGCCCTCCGGGCCTTTGGTGGCGTCGCTGAAGGCCGCGTCGTCGCCGATTACCGTGAGGTCCTTGACGCCGGAATCCAGTATGGCCTGCATGATGCGCGGCGGCGTGCCGTTGCCCATGAAGCCGCCGTACATGATGGTCATGCCGTCGCGCAAGAATGATGCGACTTGCCCGATTTCTAGTCTTTTTGATTTCATTTTCCTTCTCTCCCGAACGCGCCCGGGCCGTGTCTCCGGATAGAGAAGATCGGGCGCACAGATGGATGATTTATTGGCGGGAAGGGCCGTCGTGCTGACCGACTGTCTCCTCCTCCGCCGCGCATTTTATCTGTAGACGGTGCGTCTGTGTGCAAGGGAATACCCGTGCGAGATTGGTCGGCAGAAGCTAGAATCGACTCCGGTTTTGCGCGGCGGGTTGGCTGGCCCGGCGTTTTTTTATTTGCGTCCTTTTCAAGAGACTTCCGCCGTGAGTGTTTTTCCCTCCCCCGGGCACATCGTTATTGCCACCCGCGAAAGCCGTTTGGCACTGTGGCAGGCCGGGCATGTGAAGGCGCGTATCGAGGCGCTTTACCCGGCTTGCCGCGTTACGCTGTTGGGCATGACCACGCGCGGCGACCGTATTCTGGATCGCCCGCTGGCCAAGGTGGGCGGCAAGGGGCTGTTCGTCAAGGAGCTGGAAGCGGCGTTGCTTGATGGCTGCGCCGATATTGCCGTGCATTCGATGAAGGATGTGCCGATGCTCATGGGCGAGGAATTCGCGCTGGCCTGCGTGATGGCGCGCGAGACGCCGCTGGATGCGTTTGTCTCCGGGCGCCACGCCTCGCTCGACGAGATGCCGCCGGGCGCGGTGGTGGGCACATCCTCGCTACGGCGCGAATCGCAAATCCATGCGCAGTATCCATTTCTTGCCGTCGCCAGTCTGCGCGGCAATCTCGATACCCGCCTGCGCAAGCTCGACGAAGGGCGGTTCGATGCCATCGTGCTCGCCGCCGCGGGCCTGCGCCGCCTGGGGCTTGCGGAGCGCATCCGCGCCGTGCTGCCCGCCGAAACTTCGCTGCCCGCCGCCGGGCAGGGCGCGTTGGGCATTGAATGCCTGGCTGCGCGCGCCGATCTGCACGCTTGCCTGCAAACCCTGGCGGATGCCGATACCACCGCTTGCGTGGCTGCCGAACGCGCCCTTGCCCGTGCGCTGGCGGGCAGTTGCGACGTACCGTTGGGCGCTTACGCTGAAATGCGCGAGGGCAGGCTTTGGCTGCGCGGCTTTGTCGCACGTCCCGATGGCAGCCGCATCGTGCGCGGCGAGCGCGAGGGCGCGCCGGACGAGGCGCAAGGCATCGGACAGGCTTTGGCGGAAAGCTTGGTCGCCCAGGGGGCCGGAGAAATCCTGGCCGATCTTTCGGGATGAACGGCGCGCTTGCCGGGCGCACGATCATCGTCACCCGTCCATCTGCGCAAGCCGGGGCGCTGTGCCGCGACATCGAGGGGGAGGGCGGGCGCGCCTTCCGCTTTCCACTGCTGGAGATTCTGCCCCCCGACGACCCTGGCGTTTTTGCGTCGGTCGCGGCGCGGCTCGATGAATTCGATCTCGCCTTTTTCGTCAGTGCCAACGCGGTGGAATATGGCTTGGACGGACTGTTGGCGCGGCGCGTATGGCCGCCGGGTTTGTGCGTTGCAACGGTGGGGCAGGGGAGCGCTCGCGCGCTTCGGGCGCGCGGCCTTGGTGATGTCATTGCGCCGGACAGCGGTTTTGACAGCGAGGCCGTGTTGGCCTTGCCGGCATTCGCGCCCGAAGCAGTGCGTGGCCGAGCGGTGCTGATCCTGCGCGGCGAGGGCGGGCGCGAATTGCTCGGTGAGACGCTTACCGCGCGCGGCGCGTACATCGAATATCTTGCTTGTTACCGTCGGCGATGCCCCGAGGTCGACCCCGCGCCGCTGCTGGCCCTGGCCGGGCGGGGCGAGGTCGATGCCTTGTTGCTCACCAGTGGCGAAGGTGCCGACAATCTCGCCCGGCTTGTCGGCGCGGCGGGTCTGACGCGGCTTGTGGCGCTACCTGTTTTTGTGCCGCATCCGCGCATCGCCGCGCGCTGCCGCAGTCATGGTTTCACGCAAATAGTTAGCGCGGAAGGCGGCGATGACGTATTGTTGCGCACGCTTGCGGCGTTCTTTGGGTAAACTCCTGACATGAACTTATCCACATCTTCATCTACCGGCAGCGACTCCGGCAATACCGTGCCCGAAGCCGCGCCCGATACACCGGCGACGCTCTCCGCGCCGGATTCTCCCGCCACCGAAAACCCCTCGCCCGCGCTGCCGCCCCGGCATGACGCGCCGTTTGCCCCCGCGCCGCGCAGTGGCGTTGCGGGATGGGCGCTGTTACTGGCCTTGCTCTCTCTTGGCTTGGCCGTTCATACGCTGTGGCAATCGCGCGAGTGGCATATCGCCGATACGGCCCTGCACAGGGAATTCGGCGGGAAGCTGGCGGAAAACAAAGCCAGCGCCACGGAAACGCAGGCGCTGGTCCAGCAGGTTGCGGGCATCCAGGGCAGGCTTGCCAGCATCGACGCCAAGGTCGAGAGAAGTGAAGGCCAAGCCATGGCGCTGGAAGATCTCTATCAGCAGTTTTCGCGCTCAAGGGAAGATCACCTCATCGCGGAAGTCCGGCAGGCGGTGACGATTGCCAGTCAGCAATTGCAATATGCGGGCAATGTCGAAACGGCCTTGATCGTCCTGCGTGGCGCGCAGGCGCGGCTGGAGCAGAACGACCATGGGCAGTTCGCGCCCCTGCGCCGCACGCTCGCGGCGGACATCGAAAAACTGGGCCAGCAGGGTAACCTCGATATACCGGAAACCGCCCTGCGTCTCGAACATCTGCTTGCGAAAGTGGATGCCTTGCCGCTGGCGTACATGAGCGGAGTTCCCGCCGCGCCGCCGTCGTCCGAACCCGCTGGCGCGGAAGACGCGGACATTGCCGGTTTCGCCCTGGCGATCCTGCACAGCGTTTGGAACGAATTGCGCTCGCTGGTCAAGATAGAGCGCATTGACGCGGAAGCCGAACCGGGCCTGCTGGCCCCGGCGCAAAGCGCCTTTTTGCGAGAAAACTTGAAAATCCGCCTCCTGACCGCGCGCCTGGCCCTGCTGGCGCGCGACGGCCACACTTACGCGGCCGATCTTGCCCAGGCACGGAACTGGATCGAACGCTTTTTCGATATACAAGATGCGGATGTCAAAAAGGCGATTGACGACCTGCGCGCGCTGGAAGCCATGCCGGTTGGCGTCAAACGCTATGAACTGATCGAAAGCCTCGCCGCCCTGCGAAGTCTTGAAGCGCCGCGCGGTCGAGCGGGAAATGGCCCGCCGTCCGCGCCGCTGCAAGACGGCGGCGCGCGCGCCGCCGAAGATGCCCCGGCTGCGGTGCAACCTTGAGAGCCGAATCATGCGCGTCCTGATCTGGCTCATCACTATCTTCGCCATGGCAGTGGGACTTGCCATGCTGACTGATCGCGACTGGGGCAATGCCTATTTCCTTGTACCGCATTGGCATGTGCAGATGTCGGTCAAGCTGTTCGTCGTCCTGTTATTCATCGGCTTTGTCGTCACGCATCTTCTTGCCCGTCTGGTCCAGAATGCCGTGGCCTTGCCCAATGTCATCGGGCAGTGGCGTGATCGCCGGAGGCGGCAGCGCGCCGACCGCGCCTTGCGCGAAGCCCTGCTGGCCTTCCACGAAGGGCGCTATGTCCAATCCCTGAAATCTGCCGAAAGAGCCTACGCGGCCAGCGACCATCCGGCGACGGCAGTTTTGTTGGCGGCGAGGTCGGCGCACGCCTTGCGTGACGAACCCCGCTACCGCACCTGGATGGAACGGCTTGCTAGTGGAGAAAAAAAAGCCCAGGTTGCGCGGCTCATGACTGAAGCCGAGCTGGCGATTGATTCGCGCAACTTCGAGGAAGCCGCCGAAAAACTGGAAATTCTGCGCCGGGACGGCTACCGGCACATTGCCGCCCTGCGCCTGTCCTTGCGTGTAGCTTTGGCCTTGCGCCGCTGGGAGGATGCCCTGAAGCTCATCCGGCAACTGCGCAAACACAAGGCGCTCACCGAAGAACAGGCGCAGCCGCTCCTGCGCCGCGCCAACACCGAGAGCCTGCGCGAAGCGATGGACGACGGCAAGGCGCTGGTCAGGGTATGGGAAGCCATCCCCGCTCAGGAGCGCGAGGATCGCCAACTTGTCGCGGATGCCGTGCCGCTCTTGGCGCGCTCGGGCAATGGCCGCCTTGCGCGCCGCACGCTGGAACGCCTGCTTGACGATGAATGGGACAGCGGCCTTGCCCGTCTCTATGCGTATTGCGCTGAGGCGGGCACAGGGCTTGCCAAGGGCGAAGAATGGCTGCGCGAACACAAATCTGATCCTGGCCTGCTGTTCGCGCTCGGGCGCCTGTGCGCCGACGCGGGGCTGTGGGGCAAGGCCGAAAGCTACTACGCGGCCTCGCTGGGCCAAAAACCGGAAATCGACACGCATTTGGCGTTGGCGCGTTTGTTCGACCGGGTGGAACGCCCCGCTGACGCGCAGCGTCATTACCGCGCGGCGGCGGAGATGGCGGCAGCCTGAGCCTGGTTGGGGTTTCCCTGGCGTTGTTTTCGGTTCGGGCGCTTGGCTACCGTATTGCAACTGCACAAGATGCGATGCTTCGGCCTTGGCGCGGATTGTCCCGGTCGACTTGCACCAGCGCCATATCGCACTAGAATGACGGGCTTGCGCCGCGCGTATACGGGGCGCAAGTGCGGCATTACTTCCAAAATGAAAACGCGGGCCTCGCCATGGCCACGCGCTACCGACAGGAGATCGACAATGGCACACACACTTCCCGCCTTGCCTTATGGACAGGACGCTCTCGCGCCGCTCATTTCGGCTGAAACCGTGGCATTTCACTACGGCAAGCATCACCAGAGCTACGTCACCAACCTCAACAACCTGATTGCGGGCACCGAATACGAAAGCCTCGCCCTCGAAGCCATCGTCAAAAAAGCGCCCGCTGGCGGCATCTTCAACAACGCGGCGCAAATCTGGAATCACACTTTTTTTTGGAACAGCCTCAAGCCCAATGGCGGCAGCGAACCTACGGGTGCGCTGGCGGCGGCCATCGCCCGCAAATGGGGATCGTTCGCCGATTTCAGGAAAGCCTTCCTGGCTTCCGCAACCGGCAACTTCGGTTCCGGATGGACGTGGCTGGTGAAAAAGACCGGCGGCGAGCTGGAAATTCTCAATACCAGCAATGCCGGTACGCCTATCGCCACGGATGACAAGCCGCTCATCACCATCGACGTATGGGAACACGCCTATTACATTGACTATCGCAACCGCCGTCCGGACTTCGTTTCCGCCTGTCTGGACAGTCTGGTCAATTGGGATTTCGCGGCGAAGAATTTCGCCTGAGTCCTCGATCCGCATGGTGGCGGGCGTCCGTGGGACGCCCGTTTTTGCCTTTTCTCCGTTGTTATCCCCATGTCATGAACCCACTGCTTCAAGTCCGCGCCCTCGGTCAGCAAGTCTGGCTCGACAATTTGTCTCGCGCCTTGCTAGACGGCGGACAGCTTGCCCGGCTCATCGTCGAGGACGGTATCGCGGGTGTCACCACCAATCCCGCCATTTTCCAGAAAGCCATTTCGGACGGGCGCCATTACGGGGATGACATCGCTCGACTCAAAAGGCAGGCGCTCACCGCCGAAGCGCGCTACGAACAATTGGCGATCCCGGACGTGCGGCGTGCCTGTGACCTGCTGCGTCCTTTGCACGAACAATCGCGCGGCGAAGCCGGTTATGTCAGCCTCGAAGTTTCTCCGACGCTCGCCCACGATGCCGAAGGTACGCTGGTAGCGGGAAAACGCCTTTATACCGAGACCGGCCGTTCCAATCTGTTGATAAAAGTGCCTGCTACCGCCGCGGGTTTGATCGCGGTCGAAGGCCTGATCGGCGACGGCATTGGCGTCAACGTCACGCTGTTGTTCTCGCTCGCGCATGTCGAGGCCGCCGCCAGCGCCTACTTGCGCGGACTCAAACGCCTGCGCGATGTGGGCGGCGATCCGGGCCGGGTCATGTCGGTCGCCAGCCTGTTTCTCTCGCGGGTCGATACCTTGGTCGATGCCCGCCTCGAAGCTCTCGGCGGCGAAGCCCTGGCCTTGCGCGGACGCGCGGCGGTCGCGCTGGCGCGGCTTGCCTACCGCGCTTACCGCGACCGTTTCCACGGCTCGGCCTTTGCGGCCCTGCGCGCCGCGGGCGCCCGCCCGCAATACATGCTGTGGGCCAGCACGGGCACGAAAAACCCCGCCTATGGCGATCTTCTTTACGTCGAGCCGCTGATCGGCCCCGAAACCATCACCACGCTGCCCGACGCCACGCTGGCCGCCTTGCGCGACCATGGTCGCGTCGCCGATACCCTGTCGCACGACGCCGACGCCGACGCCGACGCCGACGCCGACGCCGACGCCGACGCCGACGCCGACGCCGACGCCGACGCCGACGCCGACGCGGCAAGCGCGCTTCCCGGCGCGCTTGCCGCGCATGGCATCGACCTCAAGGAAATCGGCAAAACCCTCCAGGCCGACGGTCTGGCGCAGTT
Source organism: Azoarcus sp. (assembly GCA_031258965.1). Taxonomy (GTDB): domain Bacteria; phylum Pseudomonadota; class Gammaproteobacteria; order Burkholderiales; family Rhodocyclaceae; genus WRNU01. The sequence goes on from JAIRMC010000027.1 coordinate 8,314, forward strand.
CGAACACGCCTTTGCCGGGATGCTCGAACTCACCGCCTGAGAGAGCCTGCCCGCAATCCTGTGGTTTTCCGGCGCGGCACGATTCGGACGCCCCAACGGATCAAGCTGCGGCGGCTGGTGATCGTCCCTGCTTTCCGCCGGTCTTTGCCGTCCCGGCAGTAAAAAATTCGAGAAACTTGAACGCCTTGACACGCGCATCGAGCACCGCCGGGGAATCTCCGAGCGACCCCAGGCTGTTGAACATTTCGCAGGCCTCGGGTAAATGGCCCGCCCTAGCGTACAGGACGATCAAATTGGTAGCCGCCTTGGCGAATTGCGCCAGCAAAGGCTCCGAATATCCGCAAGCCGCCAAGCTTCCGAGCAATTGCCGCGCCTCGGGGAATTCTCCTGCCTTGCCGTAGCCGCTGATCAGGCCGACGAGCGCCTGGGCGCGCGCCAACTGTAGGTCGGCGTCGTTCTCGCAAGCCAGCCAACCTTCATACAGAACCCGTGCCCGTTCGAGTTCTCCCGCTTTGCTCAACCACTCTATTAGGCAGGCCGATGCCTCGGTGGCGCGACTCCGGGCTTCGCCCGAGTCTCCTAGGGACTGCATGTCCGTGAATATCCCGGAAGCCTCGTCGATCAGCCCCGCCTCGCAATAAGCACGGACAAGGGCAAGCGCCGCCGCAGCCCGTTCGTTCCGGAACGCGCCTTCTTCCCCAAACTGGTTCATGTGCTCGAACACCTTGCGGGCAACGCCGGTTCTTTTCTTGCCGAAGCGGGTCATGATATTCGTGGCGGTTCGCATATACCACGTCTTGACGACGGGGTCGGCATCCGCCAGCCGCTCGTTCAGGAAACGGGTTTCGATCCAGCCCGGATCGTCGGAAAAGTCCTGTCCGCAACACTCGAAAAAATCCGCCACATCAGCAGGGCAGGTCTCCCATGCCTTGAGAATCAGGGATTTGACATCGTCGTCGACAACACTCACGGAACCTAGGATGTCATCCTGATTCACGCCGTTCAGGACGAGATATTCACCCAGCAGATCCGGCTCGACCGGGTAAAAACGGAACATGCTGGCGTCGCCCGCCGACGCGGCCCCCAGGCCGGAATACCAGAGCGGATGCATATCATCGGGCTTGCAGGTGCCGACGCTGCCGCGCGTCAGGGTGGAAGCCAGCAGCGCCCTCATTGCCTGCGGAATATTCTCTATTTCCACCGGCTTTAGCACCCGTTCGTATTCGTGCCAGAGTGCGTAGTCCAGCACCTGTCGCCGCGTCACTTTCTCGCTGTTGTCCTCGGCCGTATGGGCGGCCAGCAGCATGGCGAACAAAGGGCGTTGCGCATCGTCGATGGCCCTCAGTTTTCCGAGAAAGTCCCGTGGCACGACATACAAGGTTTCCGGATAGTTTCGCCTGACGTATTCCTGCATATCGCAGGCAATACTGAACAAACCTTCCGGCGATAGCGGCGGCAGCGGCAATGGCGCTTCTTTGTGGCGTAACGATAAATATGCAGGCAGAGCACGGTACCAGGCAAGCGGCTGTCTTTCTCCGTTCGTCTCCTGGTATTCGCGCTCCAGAAACAGCAGGCGCACGCGGAATGTGCCGAAATCGCCTTTCGCTTCCTTTTGGGCAAGAAGCCTGATGATTTCCGCGACATCGTACCGGCTGTGCGCCGCCTCGGGGCCGCTGTTTTTATCGTCGATGCATGCATCATAACTCCATGCAAGTTTGTCGAGCGCCAACAAGGTGTGCCGCCGGGGTCGCCATGCTTCCCAATCCTCGTAAGCCGTTTCGGCGAGATCAAGAAACCCGCCTTTCCATTCCGAATAATTTTCGCCCGCGACAGGCTCGACCTCGACCGTCACGAAATCGCCCGCCCGGAAAAGCGTGACTCTGCCCGTCTCAAGCGCCCGGCAGAACTCAAGCGCCGCGCGGCTTTTCCCCGATCCCGCCGGGCCGGTGATGAGCCACCACGACAAAGACTGCGGCCCCCGGTAGAACGCCTCGAACTCCCGCCACAAAGATTCCGGCATGACATGGCGCGTCACGCCTTCGGCAAAATGCAATTCCCGGAATAGACCCGGTCCTTCTTCTTTGTCATGGCTGAAGTTGAACAATGCCGGTTCGGGCGGCAAATCGGGCAGCATGGCCCGCACACTGGCGGCGGTTTCCGGTCTCAATAACCGCTCCGCTATATTTCCAATCCATTCGGCGGCGGTTTCAATCGCTATCCCCATTTTTCTCTCCGCATATACCAGATATGAACAGGCGAGGCGTTCCAAAACGTATTAAGAAACGCGCCGCACGGCAGGTGCAATGCCTGCTTCGCTGTGAGCGTGACAAAATTATCACAGTTTACCCAAGAATGCAGATACGGCTTTTATGTTGTCACGACCTTAATTACGCCACAAGCTTCGAGTTGGCTAAGAATGATTTCGCCTGAATATCCGGGATATTTATCAAAACCCTCGCCGGAAATCCGTGGAGGTTTAATTCCGAATTACCCGTGGCCACTTATAGGTGGCAGGTTGTTTTCGTGGAATTCATCGGCACGCACAGTGGGGGTGATGACATGGACGCGGAAACCATTCAGATGGAGGTCTTCCAGATAGAGGTCTGACTAGAGGTCTGACGTATGGACATTCGCTCTATCATGGGAAGCCTTGTCAGACCGCCGAAAGCGGTGCACCGACCGCCGATATATCCCGGGGCGCTTTCCGCGCGAGCGGTGCGAAACGGATATGGTTTACGGTGTAACTATATGTTTTTCTGGTGGGTCGTGTGCGACTTGAACGCACGACCAATGGAATACACGATTGAACGCACGGAAGTTTTCACCGCCTGGCTTTCCGGCCTGGACAAGACGGACAGGCAGCGGCTGGCCGTGCGCCTCAATCGCCTGGAAAACGGGAATTTCGGCGATCACAAGGAAATTTCCGAAAACCTTTTCGAGTTGCGCTGCTTTTTCGGCGACGGACTGCGGGTGTACTACACGATCCGCAATGCGACGGTGGTACTGCTGCTGGCAGGCGGCAACAAGGATACGCAGAGCCGCAGCATTGAACGGGCGCGGGAGATGCTCAGGGAACTGATGGAGGAATGAGTCATGACGCTTAAAACCACGCCACTGGATGTTGCCGAGCTTCTCGAAGATGAGGAAGACATCTGTGCGTTTCTTGAGGAAACCGTCCGCGAGGGGGCGCCGGAAGATTTTGTCCGCGCGCTTGGCACTGCCGCGCGGAAAGGGCATGACGGAGATCGCCCGGCAGGCGGGTGTTACCCGCGCGAGCCTGTACAAGTCGCTTTCCGCAGGGGGCAACCCGGAGTTTTCCACCGTGGCGAAAGTCGCCCGCGCGCTGGGGCTGAAGCTGACGGTTGTGCCCGCCTGAGCGGGGAATCCATACGTCCCCCCGGCACGAGGCCGGGGGGCGTAGGTCTGGCTCGATCAGGCTTGCGCGTTTGGCTTGGCGGCTTTGAGCAACGCCTGCGCGAGATCGGCGAGTTCTTGCCGCGAGACGCCGTTATGGCGTACCGTGTGCTTCCCTGAAGCCCAGCCCTTCGGAAACCATTGAAATTATAAGAGAATTAAGTGAAACTCCTTCCGCCGCCGCCCTTTCTACCAGTCGGGCATGAATGGTTTTGGGCAGACGCGCCACGAATTTCCCGGAAACGTCCGGTACGGCCAGTCGTTCCGGCGAGAATTTCGGCGCGGGAATTTCCCGCCCCATGTGGATCAGGGCGGAAACCGTGGCCGAGAATGCATCGCGGCCATTGGTGATAGCCTCCGCCTCGGTTTCACCGTCCGCCATGCAGCCCGGCAAATCAGGAATGGTCAGCAAGAAACCGCCGCCTTCATCTGCCGGAATCGGGCTGATGATATACGCATAGGCGTCAAACGGGTACTTGCCTTCAACACGTTGAATATACTCAATATTATTTTCCATCTTCAACTTCCTTTGCCCTGTCAATCAGGGCGACGAACTGCCGGATATATACCGGCTTGATCGGGCGGTGTGCCGGAACACAAACCGTGTCGGGGACAGCTGGGTGCGAGAATACGTGATGGCTGCCGCCGTCATTGTGGATTCTGACGCCGAATTTATCGGCCAGCGTCCGCAATTGGCCGATCTGCCAATCCCGTGGGTTTTGACGCATCCGGGTGATAAGTTTCGCGGTCGTGTTCATAGCTGAATAGTACCGCATTTGGTACTGTAGAAGCTCAGCGCGGGCGATTACGCGGGCGCGTGCGAGTGCGAGTGCGCGGAAATTTTGCGCTGGAACCGCTTCAAAGGCCGCGTGCTGCCCCGAAAATCAGCGCTGCGGCAGCTTCCGCCGGATTATCCGCGCGACCCTCGCCAATGGCGCGAGCACCGGAAATCGTCTTGTTAATCTGCGCAGACGGCAGACCCGACAACGCCCCAGACAGATTGATGGACGTGCGCAGGAATGCTTCATCGAATTCGCCCTGGAACGCCTGCTCCACCGCGTTATACGTCGCGGGAATCAGCCGCAAACCCGGCGGTCCCTCATACGGAAAGCGCGTCGCGTCCCCAAACGGCAGAAACTCCGCCGTGTTCTGGATTTCCCGCAGAAAAACAAAACTCCCCAACAAAAACGCCAACTCATCCTTGGCGAAGCGCGCGGCCCAATCCTCCAACGCCCAGTCATCATCGTCGATGCGCGTGATTTCCCTCAATAGACGCTCAAGGATCACGCCGGGTATCGAGAGCCACAACAAACCGGCGGCCATTTCCCCCTTCGTGCGCGCCGTCTTTGCCGTTGCCCACATCAGATTGAGGTTTGTCCCCATGAAGTTGTAGAAAACCGTGAAGATTTTTGTGTATCGGTTTCGCTCCAGCGTCGACAAATCCGTGGATAGCCCCGAGCCTTGGGAATTGATGACCGCCTGATCGGCCATTGCCGCCGCTGTCGCGTCGTCCCGGCCTTGCGCCTGCGCGCGCAGGAATTGCCCCCACCACGTCGGGTAATCCACCAACTGCTGCATGTGCGTCATCATCCAGTAGCTGTATTTCTCCAGCCACTGGCGCGGCGCGCTCTGCCCGGCAATCGTATTGCGGATTTCGTTCAATTCCCGGAATTGCGTCCGCGCCCGGTTTGCCATGAACGTCGAGCGGCTGTTCACATCCGCCGCCAGCCCCCGGAAATCCGCCGCGCCCCGCGCCACCCCGGCCTTCACCCACTGCGCGCCCACGACCTTTATCGACTGGATGTAACCCAACGGCTGCAACAGCGAGGACGTAACATTGAACGCCAGCCCAGAAGCGGAGCTATAGCGCCGAATCGGGTTGACGATCCGGTCGAAATTCATCGTGACGCCCCTGTCGCCCTCCGCGTTCAAATCGACCCATTTGCGCAGATTGTCATAGACTTCGTTGCCCAGCGTCTGGCGGATCGCGCTCGAAATCTCCGGCGGCTTCAACAGCCGGTTTGCGTCAATCAGCCACTCGTGCCAGCACAGATCATGAACAACGTCCGTCGCGTTGCTGTAGAGACCCGAGAGCGTGAAAAGCACCGGGCGGCCACGCACCACATCAACGCGCGTCTTCGTGAATGTGCGCCGGGTTGTTGCGGACGTGTACGGCCCGCGAAGCTGCGATTCCGCCTGCTCTGCCAGCGTGCTGTCACGCCCAGCCACCGACCCCGCCGGGTCATAGCGCACAGGGTAATAACCCCCGCGCAGATCGAGCGTCTGCCCGTCGCCCGTCGTCACCGTAAACGGGCGCGGTTCGATCCATTCCGGCTCGCGGCCATAGAGCCGCCGCTCCTTCTCGGCAATCATTGGACGGTATGACTCGAAGAAGTCCCACACCTGCTGCGCCGCCAGCCACTCGGCGGCGCTCACGTCCGCGAACACCGGCGCGAGACTGTCCATCGTCCAGGGCTGTCCGTTTCGCCCAGGCAGCGCCGCCGCCCCATCCAGCACACGCTGGATGTTGCTTTCGTTGCCCAGGTTCAGGATCAGCGCGAAACGCTCCTCCGGCGTGAAGGCGCGGCCCAGCGCCGGATAGAACTTCCCCTTCAGCGTTCCCGTCACGCCTGTGCGCTTGCCGCTCATACGCCCCGCGATCTGGCCCGGACGCCGGATGATGGGCATGATCGGGTCGAGTATCGACGACAACCGTTGTGTCGCCTCCGCGTTCATCAACGTTTCCCGATCCGCCGCCGCATTCGCCGGGCGTCCCAGCGCCTCCCACAACGGGCCGCCCAGCTTGCCGCCGTCGAGCACGTTGATGATCGACTGCACGCGCAGATGCGCCGCCATGAAGTTGCGTCTGTAATAGCCCAGGTCTTTTTCCGCGCGGGTGATTGCGGATTCAACGTCCAGCGTGCCGCGCCAGTTCGCCAGGATGTGCGCGGCCACCTCTTTTCTCACGCGCGCGGCGTCGCGCCGCTTCGCGTCCGTGAGCAGCTTCTGGTTCTTGCGCCCGATGTACGCTATTTCCCGCACGGTTTGCGTCAACCCGCGAAGTTCTTCCATCGTCATGTTGCGCCACGGTTTTCGCATCGCATCCGATTTGAAGCGCGGGTCGATATCCGGTAAAAAACCCTCCTCCAGTTTCTTCTGCAACCACGTATCAAAATCCGCCGCTGCGTTGGACGGCGTCTTCAGATCAACGCGCGCCAGCAGGGTGTCGATCAAATCGTTGGCATCCGCCTGGATGCCCTTGGGTCGGCGCCGACCCGTAAAGAGGCGCAGATAGCGCAGCCCGTCGCGCATCTGCCGCTGCGCCTCGCGGGCCGCCAGCGCCAGTTCCAATTGCAGCGCCTGGTTCCTTTTCTCTGCCGCCGCCCGCGCCAGATCGCCCTTGCCGCTGGCAATCGCCGCGTTTGCCCCCGCCCGCGCCGCCGCGCGGGCATACTGCCCTGGTTGAAGATCCCGCGCGCGCAGCCCGTCGATGGTGCGCGCCGCAAATTCCCGCGCCGCCTCGCGCAGCAGCTTCTTTTTGCCCACCGCTTCGGCCAGCGCGTTCGCCTCCGTCGCCACGAAACGGGCGCGCGCCGCGTTGTGGATTGCCTCATCCGCCGCCGCCTCTATCGACTCGGGGGTTGCCAGATCGCCGTGATCCTCCAGCATCCGGGCATCCGTCATCGCCTCGATCACCTCGCCGGGCGGCTCGACCGCCGCCAGCGCCTGTACCATCTCGTCGCCGCTGGAAAACAGCGGATTGCCCGCCTCATCCTGGATCAACTCCGCAACGATGTCAGGATGAAACCCATTGTCCGCCGTCATCCTGCGCGCCTTGAGCACATTGACGACCGACTGATCCAGCCCCATCGCCGCCAGCGCGTCCCGATCCAGCCGTCCGGCGTTGACCGCCTCCGGGTTTACCACCTGATCGCCGGGGCGCACATCCCGGTTCGCCTCGTAGTCATAGTTCGTGCTGAACTGCGGGTTCCCGCGCAGTTCTTCGCCGAAAAAATCCTCGAATTCCCGATTGTCGTGCTGGTTGTTTGCGTCCAGCGTTAGATAGCCGTACTGCGAAAGCTGCGCCGCCATATCGTCAATCAGCAGCCCGCCGTTGCGGCGCAGTACGGGTTTGCCGAACAGCAGAATCGGGATTTTTTCCTTTTTGCCGACGCCCCACTGGTTTTCCACCTGCGCCCGATTCAGACCGCCCAGCTTGGCGATGGCCACGAAGAGCGAATCCACTTGCGGGTCAACATACCGTGAGGCGGATTTCGGCTTCTCCAACGGCGGCAATGCATCATCCTTACCCATGCGCCCTGTCAGGAAAGCCCAGGCGCGGTAGACCGGCTGGCGCATGACCTCCGTGCGCACATCCATCATGACGCCGTCACGCAACCAGCGCGCTTCTTTTTGGATATTCTTCAGCGCCTTCGCGCGTGCGTTGCGCAGCCATTTCATGTCGCGCAGCCCGCGCGCCTGGAGCGTCTCCACCGCCGCTTGGGTGGCCTCGCCGTAGAGCGCCTGATAGTCGGCGAACGCCTCGGGCGTCATCCCCGCCTGCTCGGGCGACTCAAACAGCGGCATCATGCTCCGCGCCTGCCCGGCCAGCGCAATTTCTTCCTCGGAAGCCAGCATCCGGTCGAAGACCGCCCGCACCTCGGCGTCGAGCTTGCCCGCTGCCGGATGCCCGGCGATGAATTCCTTGATGCCGCGATAAACGTTGAGCAGCCACGCGCGGAACTTGCGGAAATACGATTGCAGTTCAATACTCGGCGCCTTGCCGCTGAAGAGGTAGCGCTCGAACATCTCGGCGGTCGCTTCGTGGTAGGCGCGCTTTTCCTCGAACGGCAGACGGGTCCACTGTTCGAGCTGCGCGCCGATCTCGCCCTGGATGCCATGCTGTTGCAGCAGGGTGGAGATGTCCGTGAGGAGTTGTTGCTCGCTCGCCGTGGGGGGTGTTCCGCGCGTGAGGATGTCCAGCGCCAGGAAGAGGTCGTTCTCGAAGAAGAAATGCCCGCCTTCGTGGAGCACCGTCGAGAGATCGGCCCCTTCGAGCATGGAGATCGTGAGCGTCTCGGGGCTGAACGCGCCGCGTGCGCCTTGATGCAGAATATTATCGTCCGTGTTGGAGAACGCCCCCGTCTTGCTCTTGATGCGTTTTTCCAGACGCTCGGATTCTTCCAATGCTTCCTGAGCTTCCTTGAGCGTGATGGACGTGTGCGGCGCGGTCAGACGGTTCAATTCCGGGATTTTTCGCCTTGCAAAGCCGTCCCGGTTCAGGTTTTTCCAGTTGCGGCGGATATCCCGGAAAACAGGTTCTCTGTCCAGGTACGTTGCAATGTAATCGGGATAATTTAAATTATTGGCATCCGCCCGCAACAAGGCGGTCAGCGCGCCGGTGTATTCATCCGCCACGGCCTGCGCCCGCGCATGTTCCATATGCAATCTGGCAATCGTTTTGACGCTTGCGACAGGAATCCCGGAAGCGGAAACGGACTCGAACCCCAAAAGCCGGGCGGCGGATTCCACACTGACCATGCGCTCCGCTCCATCCGGCATTTTCACGGCAAACTGATGCACGATCTCTCGCCCGGTATCATCGCTTTCTTGAGAAAGCTCCCAATCGCTAACCCGTCTGTCATTGGCCTCTCCAAGCCCGTCAACTTCTGTTCCCCACTTCCACTGCCATTGATACGCGATCACCCTTGCCCCGCTTGGCCCAGTAATCGGCGTCTTGAATTCAATCTTGCCAACAGGCTTCCCGCGTTTTAGCGCGTCTTCCTCCACGCTGGAAAGCGCCTCCCCATCCGGATCGGCGTTGCCTTGATAGAAATCCTCGCCGAACCTGTTGACAAGTCCGTCTCGGGTCACTACCTTTGCAAGTGGCCGGGGTAACGCGGGACGGGAATTAGCCCCAGATCGCGCCGGGGTGGGGGTCAGCGTCTTTACGCTGGCCCTAATGCCTTCTGGAAGGCCATTTTCTGCGTAGACACGGTCGTTATTACGCATTGCGGCGGCCAGCATGGTCGCCAGCCGCTCATCAGAACTCCCGTTTTCGTCATTGTTGAGCACATAAACCGTGCTGAGCGTGCCTTGCTCGTCGAAGGCGATCACCACATGCTCGCCCGCCGCGCTCTTGATGTGTGGCACGACGTTCCAGGATTCGTTCTTGCCGTTCCTGAAGGCGTATTGGGGCCGTGCGATCATCTCCGGCAGGTTGCGCCACACCGCTTGTGGCACATCTGGATGCCCGTTCATGGCGTGCTCGACGCCGCCCGCCGTGACGCGAAGACCGCCCGCGCGGCTGCCCAAGGAACGCAACACTGTGGGAACGTCAAGATCGAGCCGGAAGTCCGACGTGGCACGGCCAAGCCGGTCTATCTGCTTGTGCCAGCGCGCGGTCTCTGCCTCAATCGTCGTGCGCTCGCGCTGCTCGAACTGCTGCGCTGCATTCGCCTGTTGCGCCGCAAAATTCACCCGCCGCCGCTCGTAGAGCGCTTCGGGTTCCACCCCAAGCTGGGCCGCGCGCGTCGTGTAGTACGCCGAGAAAACCGTCGCGTAGGCTTCATTGACCGTGGGCGAGAAGCGCCCCGCCGCGTCCAGATCTTCCAGCACCCGCGCCTTGACGCGGTCCGCCCGCTCGCGCATCGCCTCGCGCTGCTCTGCCGTCTGCGCCGCGCGATTCACTGCCGCCTCCAGCGCCGCGCCCGCCTCGCTCTGCATGTATTCGCGCGCCTCGGCCCGGCTGCCGCCGTCCGGATCGGTCTTGAGATGATCGAGCAACGGCTGTGAGTACTCTGTGGGCGCGATCCGGGCCGTGTACTCCTCGATGGGGATGGACACCTGGCCGCCGGTTGCCGCCGCCACGGGCAACTGCGCCGCCACCGAGGGCGAGACCGCCGCCACCTGCTCGGCGATGCCGGACTGCATCAGCGTCTGGCCATCAATGTAGACGTGCGTCACCGGGCCATCCTCGGCGGCCTGCGCGATGAACTGCTGGAACATCTCCGGGTCGCGCGGGAGGGTTTTGCTTTCCCGCGCCAGCTTTGTCAGGTTCTCCAGCAGTGCCGAATCCTGTTCTGCGCGCGCGCCACGATTGCGAATGTGTAGCGCCCCTTCTACAATCGAGCGGACAATGCCGCCTACTGCCGCGCCGACACCGCCTTCTTCAACCGATTGGCCGAAATCTATCTTGGCATTCGGGTCAACAAGAACCTTGACGATGGCATCGTGCGTCACGTTCTCGGAAAATTCCTGGACGCCTTCGGCTGTCCCGGCGATGCCGATCCGGGCGAGCGTGGCGGCAATCTGGTTTTTGACGGGGGCAAGCATTGGCCCAAACAGCTTTTCCAGGGCTAAACGCTCTGTAATGGCCGTAAACATCGCACCGCCCTCAATGGCCGCGTCCTTTCGCCACTGCTCGACATCCTGGGAATCAGCGTCTCCAACCTTCTCGGAGACGGAATCAGCGCCCATACCCGCCATGGCCACCGTAGAGATAGCGGGCGAAACGGGCCATGTCACCGCCAGCGCGCCGATCTGCCCGAGTCCGCTTGCAACCTTGTCGGAGCCAGCCCTCTCCGATCCTCGGGCCTTCGAGAGACGCGGGATCGACATCATGCCCGCGTGGGTCAGGCAGAAAAATATTCGCGGCCCTGCGCAGGTAGCGGCGATTCGCAATATCGAGCAACTCGCCAATGCCGGATAGCGCCATGCCCGCGCCTTCGGTCGATCCGCCTGCGCCCTGGCGCAGCTTGCGTTCGATCTGGCCCATACCATAAACGTCATCATGCGCGAGGCGTGCACGGTCGAGGTCGGCCAACAAAGCTGCCGTGGCGGGGGCGGTCTGCGCGAGCGCATCGAAATCGACCCTATTCATCGCCGCCCGGCGTTTTACTTCATTGGGCTGGTTGAGGACGGTATCCACGGGCAATCCCGTGCTTCGCGCCACGCGCCGGACTTCGGCGTAAGCGTCCGGGTTGGCGTCCTGCGCGGCGAAGAAGCCAAGGCGCGCGGATTGCGCGGCATCCCGTGCAACGGGGATGCCTGCATTCCCGGCAAGCAATTCGTCATATATGCTAATTTTGTTTTCGCCGGGCATGACGGCCAATCCTCATTGATCAATCTCGCCATGCTCACATGACCCGTATCCAGTCATGTGCACATGACCTGGCGGCGGGGAATGTCCAGAAGCTTGTTATTGTGTCTCCAGATGGATACAATCAGGCGATGGAAATCAGGAAGACCGCGCTTTTCATCCGGTGATATGTCGGCTTACGCGATGCAAAAGCCAAAGCGGCGATTGCCCGCCGGATAGAACGCGCGGAGAGCGGCAACTTCGGCGATTGCGAGCCGGTAGGGGAAGGCGTCTCCGAGATGCGGATTCATTACGGGCCGGGCTATCGCGTGTACTTCACGCGGCGCGGCATGGAAGTGGTGATTTTGCTCGTAGGCGGCGACAAATCCACCCAAGGCAAAGACATCAAAACCGCGAAACGATTGGCAAAGGAGGTTTGAATCATGACACTTGCAACAACCCCCTTCAACATGGCGGAAATGCTCGATAGCGAGGAAGTCATTCAGGAGTATTTCCGGCAAGTCATGGACGATGGGGATTCCGACGAAATTCTCCGGGCACTGGGGCATATCGCCCGCGCGCGCGGTATGAGCCGCCTCGCGGAAGAAACCGGCATGGGGCGCGAGAGCCTTTACAAGGCGCTTTCTCCCGGCGCGCTGCCGCGATTCGACACCATCCTGAAAGTGACCCGTGCGCTGGGGCTGAAGCTGACGGTTGCGTCCGCCTGAGCACGGCGTGAGTCCGTTTTCGTTCTCATTTTTCGCCCTCCTTCAGCCCGTGCTTGCGGTGTGTCACGCTCTGCCAGTAGAGTTCAAGCACCTGGGCATCCGACGGATTCTCGATTCCCGCGCGCCGGAATGCAGTGCTGATTTCGTCGCGCTCTTTGTCCGGTATGTCGTCAACCGTCATCGCCAACATCGTGCCGGAATGGTCGCCCCACCAGCCATCGAACATGGCCTGTTGCGCTAAAAGCATATCTATGTGCTTCGTGATTTCCTGGTCATCGAATTTCTTGCCTGCCTCGCGCTGAGCGACGAGGAGTCTTTCATCGACGTATTTTCGTATCGCGCCCAATCGGGCGGCGGCGCTCTTGTCTTTGCCCGGCGATGTGTTGACGCCGATCATGTGCAGCCGACTATCGAGCGTGCGCTTGACTGACTCGCTATCCAGATCGCCTGCTCCCTTTCCGCTGGCCGATGTCGGATTGCGCTGCTTCGCGCGCTCGTTGGAGAAGTGTTTGAAGTCCGCCTCCGACAGTTCCGCGCGCAGCAGGTAAAACTGATCGTCACTCAATGCCGCGAGGGAGGCCGGGTCATTCGCCAGTTTGTTGTAGAGCCAAAGGCTTGTCCGGCCGTCGTCTTTGGCGATGCGTTTGGCGTTACGCGCGCCCGAGCGCCCTGTTGTACTCCGAATCGTTCCTGTAGCGTTCCTCATCCCAAGGCAGCCCGGCGAGTTTGGCCGCCTCCGGCGCGGTTTTGGGCATGACCTGGGCAATGCCGATGGCGCCAGCCTTTGATGTGACCGGCTTGCCGTCATCGCCAAAATGCCGGCCGCCGGATTCGGCTTGCAGCAGGATGTTGAAGGCGCGATCCGCATCGTTCGGCGCGACACGGGGGCCAATTTCCTGCATGATGCCTTCCGCCTTATCCAGGCCTGCCCGGATGTCCGCCTCCTGGGTAATTTGCCCCTTGACGTGGAGGATATCGTCCGCGTTCATGTTTTTTGCGTGCGATTGCAGGTAGGCATCGGCGAAGAGGACGTCACCCTCCTCCAGCGCGGACAGGAGGGCGAGGCGATGGGCGTGGCTGATGGCGTTGCGGGATTGCGCTTCTTGCCACTCGGCGGATTTGCCTAGATTGTGTCGTCACGATATTTTAGCCCATAGGGCAATGCACCGAATCTGCACGGCAGCCACAGAAGAAGCCACGTTCTTGGCGTAGCGGGTAGCAATGCCTCGCCAGCGTTTCAAATGCAAAAAAGCATTCTCTGCCAGATGCCGGCGCCGATACAAATGCCTGTCATACTCCCGCCGCACCTTCCGGTTCTTCTTGGGCGGAATGATTACCTGCATCCCCACTTCTTCCGCTTTCACGACAACGGCATTCGTATCGTAACCGCGATCCGCCAGCAAGCATTGCCCCTCAATCCCTTCGATCAATTCCAGCGCCTTTGTACAATCCGCTGCGGTACCCGTTGTAACAAGTACTCCGACCGGCATACCATGCGCATCCACGGCCAAATGTACCTTACT
>JAIRMC010000058.1 GCA_031258965.1 Azoarcus sp.
TACATCCGGACGATGTTCGACGAGATCACCCGCATCCTCAATCATTTGATGGGCATCGGCTCGCACGGCCTGGACATTGGCGCGATGACGATCATCCTCTACACCTTCCGCGAGCGCGAGGATTTGATGGACGCCTACGAGGCGGTGTGCGGCGCGCGCATGCATGCGGCCTATTACCGCCCGGGCGGCGTTTACCGCGACCTGCCCGACGCCATGCCGAAGTACCAGCCCAACCGCTTCAAGAACGAAAAGACGCTCAGGCAGCTCAACGCGGCGCGCGAAGGCTCGTTGCTCGATTATCTTGAAGATTTCACCGAACGTTTCCCCAAGTGCTGCGATGAGTACGAAACGCTGCTCACCGAGAACCGCATCTGGAAGCAGCGCACCGTGGGCATCGGCGTGGTGTCGCCCGAACGGGCGCTGGCGCTCGGCTTTACCGGGCCGATGCTGCGCGGCTCGGGCGTCGCCTGGGATTTGCGCAAGAAGCAGCCCTACGCGGCCTACGACAAGGTCGATTTCGACATTCCCGTGGGCAAGAACGGCGACTGTTACGACCGCTATCTGTGCCGCATGGCGGAAATGCGCGAGTCGAACCGCATCATCCGCCAGTGCATCGCCTGGCTGCGCGAGAACCCCGGCCCGGTCATCGTCGACGACCACAAGGTTGCCCCGCCCCGGCGCGAGAAGATGAAGGGCGGCATGGAAGAGCTGATCCACCATTTCAAACTTTTCTCGGAGGGCATTCATGTGCCGGAGGGCGAGGTGTACGCCGCCATCGAGCATCCGAAAGGGGAATTCGGCGTGTATGCCATCTCGGATGGGGCCAACAAGCCGTACCGGATCAAGCTGCGTTCGCCGGGCTTTCCGCATCTCGCGGCCATGGACGAACTGGCGCGCGGGCACATGATCGCCGATGTGGTGGCGCTCATCGGCACGATGGATCTCGTTTTCGGCGACATCGACCGCTGAACGGAACCGTAACCGGAAAAACCAGGAATGTTGAGCCAGGAATCGCTGCGACAGATCAACAAGGAAATCGCCAAGTACCCGCCCGGCCGGAAGCAGTCGGCGATCATGTCGGCGCTGCGCATCGCGCAGACGGAAAAGGGCTGGCTGCCGAAGGAAGTCATCGAATTCGTCGCCGACTATCTCGATATGCCGCCCATGGCCGCTTACGAAGTGGCGACTTTCTACAACATGTACGACCTGGAACCGGTCGGACGCCACAAGCTCACGGTATGTACCAATCTGCCCTGTGCGCTTTCGGGCGGCGTGCATGTCGCCGAATATCTCAAGAGAAGGCTTGGCATCGGTTTCAACGAGACGACGCCCGACGGCAAGTTCACCCTGAAGGAAGGCGAGTGCATGGGCGCCTGTGGCGACGCACCGGTGCTGCTGCACAACAATCACCGCATGTGCGGCTTCATGTCCATGGACAAGATTGACCGCCTGCTGTCCGAACTGGAAAATCAATGAGCGCGCGCGCCCTGATCCTCGCCGGTATTGGCGCCGACGCCGACCGCACCTGGCGGCTCCAGGATTACGTCGCGCGCGGCGGTTACGACACCCTGCGCAAAATCGTCGCCGAAAAGACGCCGCCCGAGGCCATCATCGCCGAACTCAAAACCTCGGGCCTGCGCGGACGCGGCGGCGCGGGTTTCCCGACCGGGTTGAAATGGTCGTTCATGCCGCGCGCTTTTCCTGGCGACAAATACCTTGTCTGTAATTCCGACGAGGGCGAGCCGGGCACTTTCAAGGATCGGGACATCCTGCGCTACAACCCGCATGCGGTCATCGAGGGCATGCTGATCGGCGCTTGGGTGATGGGCTGTACGCGCGGCTACAACTACATCCACGGCGAAATCTTCCAGGTCTACCTGCGCTTCGAGGAAGCCCTGGAAGAAGCGCGCGCCGCCGGGCTGCTCGGGCAAAACATTCTCGGCAGCGATTTTTCCTTCGAGCTTTTCGCGCACCATGGTTACGGCGCTTATGTGTGCGGCGAGGAAACCGCGCTGCTTGAATCGCTCGAAGGCAAGAAAGGCCAACCGCGTTTCAAACCGCCGTTCCCGGCCTCTTACGGCCTTTATGGCAAACCGACGACGATCAACAACACCGAGACTTTTGCTTCCGTGCCCTTCGTCCTGAAGATGGGCGGCGAAGCCTTTCTCGGCCTGGGCAAACCCAACAACGGCGGCGCCAAGATCTTTTCGATTTCCGGCCACGTCAACCGTCCGGGTAATTACGAACTCAATCTCGGCACGCCGTTTCCCGAACTGCTGGAAATGGCGGGCGGCGTGCGCGATGGGCGCAAGCTCAAGGCGGTGATTCCCGGCGGGTCGTCCGCGCCGGTGCTGCCCGCCGACATCATCATGGACTGTACGCTGGATTTCGACGCCATCGCCAAGGCCGGGTCGATGCTCGGCTCCGGCGCGGTGATCGTCATGGACGAGACCGCCTGCATGGTCAGGGCGCTGGAACGGCTGTCGTACTTCTATCATGAAGAATCCTGCGGCCAATGCACGCCCTGCCGCGAGGGCACGGGTTGGCTCTACCGCGTGGTGCGCCGGATCGAGGAGGGACTTGGACGGTCCGGCGATCTCGACCTGCTGTGCTCAATAGCGGAAAACATTTCGGGCCGTACCATCTGCGCGCTCGGCGACGCGGCGGCGGGGCCGGTGCGCAGCTTCATCAAGCACTTCATCGACGAATTCATCTACCACATCGAATACAAAAAATGCCTGGTTCCGCTGGCGGTGCAGGACTTGGGCAGCCAGATCAATGTCAACGTGAGTCCAACGTGAGTCGCCCATGCTAGAGATCGAAATCGACGGTAACGCGGTGCAAGTGCCCGACGGCAGCACCGTGATGGACGCCGCGACCCTGGCAGGCGTCTATATTCCTCATTTTTGTTACCACAAGAAACTCTCCATCGCCGCCAGTTGCCGCATGTGTCTAGTGCAGGTCGAAAAAGCGCCCAAGCCGCTGCCTGCGTGCGCGACGCCCGTAACCAACGGCATGAAGGTATGGACGCACTCCGAGACAGCGATAAAGGCGCAAAAAGGGGTGATGGAATTCCTGCTCATCAATCATCCGTTGGAGTGCCCGATCTGCGACCAGGGCGGTGAATGCCAGTTGCAGGATCTGGCGGTCGGCTATGGCGGCGCGCATGCGCGTTACCGGGAAGAAAAACGTGTCTGGGTCAACAAGAATTTTGGCCCCTTGATTGCGTCCGACGCCACCCGCTGCATCAATTGCACGCGCTGCGTGCGTTTCACCACCGAGATCGGCGGCCTGATGGAACTGGGGCAGGCGCATCGCGGCGACCACGCGGAAATCATGAGTTTTCTCGGGCGCGCCATCGACTCCGAACTGTCCGGCAATATCATCGACCTTTGCCCGGTCGGGGCGCTGACCTCGAAACCGTTTCGCTTCAGCGCTCGCGCCTGGGAACTGTCCCGGCGGCGCTCGATCAGCCCGCACGATTCGCTCGGCGCCAATCTCATCGTCCAGACGAAGCACGACAAAGTCATGCGCGTGCTGCCTTTCGACAATGACCGGCTCAACGAATGCTGGATCACGGACAAAGATCGCTTTTCGTATGAGGCGCTGGCGAGCGAGCATCGGCTGACCTCGCCGATGATCCGCAAAGACGGAGAATGGCGGGCGGTCTCCTGGCAGATTGCGCTTGAATTCACCGTCGCCGCGTTGCAAGAGGTTGTGGGCGGGCAGGGCGGGCAGGCACTCGGAACGCTGGCCTCGCCGCATGCCACCATCGAGGAACTGTACCTGCTGCAAAAACTGGCGCGCGGGCTGGCGTCGGAGAATATCGACTTCCGCCTGCGCCAGCGCGATTTTCGCGGCGATGCCGTGCGCGGCGGCGCGCCCTGGCTTGGCATGAGCGTAGTCGACATCCATGATCTCCACAGTCTGCTAGTGATCGGCAGTTTTCTGCGCAAAGATGCGCCGCTGCTCGCGCAAAAGGTTCGCCATTCGGCGCTCCGTCACGGCCTGCGAGTCAGCGCCGTGGGGTCGAGCGCCGAGGATTGGCGGATGCCGGTCGCCGCGCGCGCGCTGGTCGCGCCCGCGGCAATGGCGGCGGCACTAGCGGGCATCGCCGCCGCGCTGGCCGCGGAAACCGGCAAACCGGTGGCGGAAGCACTGGCGGGACGCCTGCCGCCGGATATTCCCAATAATGTCCGCGCCATTGCGCAAAGCCTTGCCAGCGGCGAAAAAAACGCGGTCTGGCTTGGCAGTTTCGCCGTGCAACATCCGCGCGCCGCTGAACTGCATCTATGGGCGCAGGAAATCGCGCGACTCTCCGGCGCGGCGCTCGGCTTCATCGGCGAAGCGGCCAACAGCACCGGCGGTTATCTCGCCAGCGCGGTACCGGGCGCGGGCGGACTCGACGCGCGGGCGATGATCGAATCCCCGCGCGATGCCTACCTGCTTTTCGGCGTGGAACCCGATCTCGATTTTGCCGATGGCGCGGCGACCATGACGGCGCTCGATCAAGCGCAACTAGTAGTGGCGGCGAGCATATTCGATTCGCCCGCCCTGCGGCAGTCCGCAGATGTACTGCTGCCGATTGTGCCCTTTACTGAAACGCCGGGGACCTTTGTCAATTGCATCGGGGATGCGCAGAGCTTCCACGCCGTGGCCCTGCCGCCCGGCGAGGCGCGTCCCGGCTGGAAGGTGCTGCGGGTACTCGGCAATCTGCTGGATTTACCCGGTTTCAACCAGGACGACGCCAAAGCCGTGCGCGACGAAGCGCTTTCCGGCGACATCCGCGCCTGCCTCGACAACGCCATCGGCGAGCTGCCCGAGGCGGAGGACCCATCCCCCGCGCAGACGAGCCGCTTGCAGCGCGTGGCCGATGTACCCGTTTATTTCGCCGATCCGCTGGTGCGGCGGGCGGCATCCTTGCAGAAAACCGCCGACGCGGCGCCGCCCACGGCCAGGATGTCCGCGTCGACGCTGGCTGCCCTGGGCGTGAGCGCGGGCAGCAGGGTGCGCGTGACCGGAACCGGCACGGTGGAATTACAGGCCGTAGCCGACGAGAGTGTCGCGTCCGGCTGTGCGCGCATCGCCGCCGCGCACCCCGCGACGGTGGCGCTTGGCCCGATGCATGGCAACCTGAGCGTGGAGCAAATCTGATGGACGCGATCCTGCAACCGTTCGCCGTTTTCTTTGGCCCGCTCTGGCCCGTGGCGTGGTCGCTGGTCAAGATCGTGGCGCTCCTCGTCCCGCTGATGGTCTGCGTCGCCTACCTGACTTACTTCGAGCGCAAAGTCATCGGCTTCATGCAGTTGCGCATCGGCCCCAATCGCGTCGGGCCGTCCGGGCTGCTCCAGCCCATTGCCGACGCGCTCAAGCTGCTGTTCAAGGAAGTCGTCATCCCGAACGGTGCGAGCAAGGGGCTTTTCATCCTTGGGCCAATTCTCGCCATCGCGCCATCGCTGGCGGCCTGGGCGGTCATCCCGTTCGACGAGGGCATGGCGGTGGCCAACGTCAACGCCGGGCTGCTCTATCTGCTGGCGATCACCTCGATGGAGGTTTACGGCGTCATCATCGCGGGATGGGCGTCGAATTCCAAATACGCCTTCCTCGGCGCGATGCGGGCGGCGGCGCAGATGGTGTCCTACGAAGTCGCGCTCGGCTTCGCCCTGATCTGCGTGCTGCTGACGTCGGCCTCGCTGAATCTCTCCGACATCGTCGCCAGCCAGGGGCAGGGGCGTTTCGCCGACATGGGCCTCGGTGTCCTGTCGTGGAACTGGCTGCCGCTCCTGCCGATGTTCGTAGTCTATTTCGTCTCGGGCATCGCCGAGACCAACCGTGCGCCGTTCGACGTAGTCGAGGGCGAGGCGGAAATCGTCGCCGGGCACATGGTGGAATTCTCGGGCATGGCCTTTGCGCTGTTCTTCCTGGCCGAATACGCCAACATGATCCTAGTTTCGGTCATGACCTCGCTGCTTTTCCTCGGCGGGTGGCTGTCGCCCGTGAGCTTCCTGCCCGACGGTTTCCACTGGCTGGCCCTGAAAACGGCGTTTTTCCTGTTCGTCTTCCTGTGGGCGCGCGCGACCTTTCCGCGCTTTCGCTACGACCAGATCATGCGCCTGGGCTGGAAAGTGTTCGTTCCGATCACCTTCGTGTGGGTCGTGGTGGTAGCGGTGTGGATGATGTCCCCGCTGTCGATCTGGAATCGTGACGACGGCGGCGCGCGCCAACCACCCGCCGCCGTCGACCTGGAAATGAGGGAATAGGCCGTGGGCGCCAGGGATTATTTCGGAAGCCTGTTCCTTGGGGAACTCCTCAAGGGCATGTTGGTGACAGGGCGGCATTTCTTCAGCCGCAAGCTCACGCAGATGTTCCCCGAGGAGCGGACGCCGCAGAGTCCGCGGTTTCGCGGTCTGCACGCGCTGCGCCGCTATCCGAACGGAGAAGAACGCTGCATCGCCTGCAAACTGTGCGAAGCGATCTGCCCGGCAATGGCGATCACCATCGAATCCGGCGCGCGCGAAGACGGATCAAGACGCACGACCCGCTACGACATTGATTTCACCAAGTGCATTTACTGCGGTTTCTGCGAAGAAGCCTGCCCGGTGGACGCCATCGTCGAGACGCGGATTTTCGAGTACCACGGCGAACAACGCGGCGATCTTTATTTCACCAAGCAAATGCTGCTGGCGGTCGGGGATCGGTACAGGGAACAGATCGACGCCGACAAGGCGGCGGATGCGAAGTATCGCTAAGGCAGTCCTGATTAACCGTCATTGCGAGGGCCGAAGGCCCGTGGCAATCCATGCGGCGACGAGTATCTACACTGTCGGGCGAAGTTGCGGCAATCACGGCTATATGGATTGCCGCGTCGCTTCGCTACTCGCAATGACGGTTAATCGGGACTTCCATAAGTATGTCCTGCCAATTGGAGTCGCTGTCAATTCACGTCCTTTACCGTCAGATGTGAATCACAGTCATGATTGCCTCAATCGGCGTTTACTCAATTTATCGTGGCGGATGCTTGTGCGTAATACTGGCCCGATTGGGTCGGCACACTGCCCGGAATGAAACACCAACACCGTTCGATGGCATCGAAAAAAGCATATTCCATGATTGGCTCCCCGCCATGAATGACGCGCCCGGAAACCTGCGCGAGAGCTTCATTGCCCAGTTGCTCAAGTTCCGCAAGAGGCGATTCTGACAATTCCTGATTGACCTCACCGTAAGTGGTCAAACCTGCTTGCAGGATTTGCCGGTTCATCCAGTCCATGAAATTTTCATTCAGCACCAAATGAAAGTGTTCCGAGTAATCCGGAACCGGCCCGAAATTCATCATTTCCAGCAATGGAAACGGCGAACCGTTTTGCGAGGACAGGACTTTTCCATCCTCGGCGGCAAAGCCATAAACAAATGCAAGGCGCAGTACATCACCATGTTTTTTCATGAACGGGCGCGGGTCGAGCAACTCGAACGGGCAGATTTCATAACGATGCCCCTGTCGGTTTCCAGCGATCAGCATCACCATGGCGTCGATGGGCGAGCGAAACACCAGCATTCTGACTTCATTTCCAAACTTCTGGCAGGCGATTTCCACCCAATCGGGATCGTCCGGGCGGGTGCCCTTTTCGATCAGGATGTACAGCAGGTAAGACGTGCGGAAGGCTAGGTCGTCATGAGAAAAGCCCGCGCGTTGCTCGGCCAGCGTGGGGGGGATGAGGGGGGCTTGTCGTGTCATGGGCGTCTTTTCCGTGATTGTGTTATTGCATATTGGTGAGAGAGACCAGCATAGCTATGGGCAGAGTGCGGGATCGGCGATTGTCCACTTATATTTCGTGTTAGATCGCCATATCCAGAAACCTGTTGCAGTATATTTTTTGTAGTTGGAATTCCCAAGCATTTCCAGTAGCTGTGTTTTGTTCAGAATTTTACTGTTGGTGCCTGCACTGATTTGTAACGTGTAATTGTCCGGGACACATTCAGTAATGATGCTTTCAGGCGCTTCATTGAGATAAATACAGCTTCGGATGTTGATTGTTTCATTTGGGGATAGTGATTGATGAAATAACGCAGGATCTTCAACGTAAGTCGTCACATCTGGAACAGTAATTTCCACGGTATTAGGACAGCTATTATGCAGATTAATCTCAACCAATGTCTGTAGTTGTGAGGTTGAATGGGCTTTAGCGCAGTAGATCATTACTATCAGGAGCACAAGGATATATTTGCTCATTTTTTCTCTGCCCTTTTAATTCGAGAATCGAATGCGTGCGAGCCACAATAATGCCAGCGCATCTATTTCACTGGCAACTGTTCTGCTTGCTGGATAATGTGGATTTCCTGTATAGTATTTCATCAAATCTACCTCACCTGTCGTAGAGGCGATCTCCACCCAATCGGGATCGTCCGGGCGGGTACCCTTTTCGATCAGGATATATAGCAGGTAAGACGTGCAGAAGGCCAGATCGTCATGAGAAAAGCGGGCGCGCTGCTCGGCCAGCGTGGAGGGGATGAGGGGAGCTTGTCGTGTCATGGGCGTCTTTTCCTTGATTGTGTTATTGCATTGGGGTGAGAGACCAGCATAGCTATGGGCAGAGTGCGGGGTCGGCAATTGTCCAAGTGTTAAAGCTGCTATCATGCTTACTGACAAGTTCAGCATGCTTCAGTGTTTCCATGAATTGTGCTTTGTCCAAGCTTCGCTGATTAGTGTTGACACTTATCGTCAACGTGTAATCATCTGGAAGACAGCTTCTCAGTTCATCCCATACAACCGGCATCACAAAAATACCACGATTGCCCGAGCATGCCAAGTTTAATACTTCGATAGTCCCATCCCTGTTTATGGTGTTAATTAATGGTGCAAATTCTCCGGTTCGGGAATATTTTGGCACGGAAATCCGGACAGGAAAATCACAAGTATTTGTGAAATTGGCGTGATAACCAATCCATGGTTGCGTTGTGCAGCCTGAAAACGCAAGCGCGTAAACAAACGGAAAGAGTCTGGTCACAGTCGTTGTACCTCATCCTCTGAACCGGATTCTGGCAAACCAGAGCAGACCCTTGACGTCCTCATGTCACGGGCAAAGGGAGGGGTCGGAGATTGTCCACTCGTGGAATGGATCGCCCTCGTTATATATGTAATGCCAAAATCTGGCGTGGCTCGGAGTTTTTTGCAGTACCTTAATAAACTGTGCTTTGTCTAGACTGATACTTTTATCAGCGGCAACAATTTCCATTTTGTAGTCTTCAGGGATTATGAGTTCAACCTTATCGGTCAGGTTTACGATTATCAAAACATAGGTAGCCACCTCCCCGGGTTGCAAATTTTTCTGCTTTGTTTTATCCATTTCGTCGGAATTGTTAAAAGAATATACCGTGATCTGGACAGGATAAGAACAAGCATTCCTGAAGTGAACACGATGCCAATAAAGCTCCTGTGGCGTAGCATGAGCTGAGAGCATCAATGCGATCAGTACGCCAGATAGCAATAACTTAATCATTGAATTTCATCCTTGCAAGCCAGAGCAAGCCTTTGATATCTTCTTCCGCAGCAATGGATCGACCAAACAAGTGCTGATAATAACCCTGAAACGGTTGCTCCGAATATTTCATCAAATCAATTTCTCCGTTTGCAGGATAGTTAGTCCCAGAATTCGCCTTTTGGGTATATTTTCCCGAAGTACCTTTGTGAGTCCATGAATAATCGCGCCCCCCATAAGCTCCGAGAACTCGATGTCCAAATTCGTGTGCTGTCGTACGTTCAAACGAAAGATCAGCACCAGAGAAATTGCCTCTCCAATCACCAACCGCATGAACAATTTTTGATAACGGCCCCGCGCTTGTGGAACTATCTGGTCGGATAAACCAGTAACTTTTACTTTTACTTAATTGCACTTTCAGCGCAAACCCCTTCGCCTTCGGCGTCCCCACGAGGTCAGCCTTCACTGTCACATTGAACGTCCCCTGTGCGGTATTGATGCCGTTGCCAATACCATTAGGGCGGCTGCCGTCGCGTGACCAATATTTTTCAATCCCAGTTTTTGCCATTGTCTTGAGTTGCTCGAACGTTTTTGGGGTGTAGCCAGAAATCGGATCACCGGATTGCCCGCCATCGGAGAATGCCGGTCTTACTGTCACTTCTACCGTCTTTGTATTTCGGTCGATTTTCAAGTCGGCCCAATTGACCTCTTTGGGTTTGTTGCGCAAAGGCAATTCGACAACTTGCTGCTTGTCACCGCCGCTGGCTGTCAAGCGTACTTTCAAGTCTTTGCTTTTCAGCACCTTTGTATCTAGCATGCCAGAATCGTCGTATCCATCCCACTGCCACACGCCGCCGTCTAGCAGAGCAGAGGTGTTCGACTCAGTGTAGATAATCGTTTCGCCGTCGAGCACTTCGAGTGTGAGCGCATCAGCCTTGTCCTTGCGCCGCGTAATGGTGAAGTCGATTTTTTCCGTGTTCTTCGTGCTGCCGGAAGACAGTTCACTGAAGTCCGGTATCTCCAGCGGGGTCAGGATGCGATTGCCGCCGCTTTGCAGGGCGAGGCGGTAGTCGAGATCGACATTGAGCAACATGGCGGCCTGCTCGGGCGTAATACCCGGCGTCGCGTCGGCAACCAGTATGCCTTTCGGCTTCGCAGCCGCCGCCACCCGCTTCACATCCACCTGTTGCCTTGCCATCTGCGCTACCGCAGCCTGATACGCAGCGGCGGCAGAGACGCCATCGCCGCTATCGACATCATGTGTGGCGTGATGTTGCTGGATCGCCATCAAAAACGATCCGTCCGAAACCGGGTCGTTCTCGCAGGCCATTTCCTTGCCGTCCAGCGTGGTTTTTTTGCCGCTCCCCAGAATGACATGCGTACCACTGCAACGGGGGCAGACCACCAGATCGCCCACGCAGGCAACGGGTTTGCCGTCGATGGTCATGCGACTGTTGGCGGTAATCAC
>JAIRMC010000071.1 GCA_031258965.1 Azoarcus sp.
TGAGTTCGAGGCCGCTCTCGGGGGATTGGCAGGTGATGTCGATCCGGTAGGGGCTGGAGAGCGCTTCTTCGCCTTCGGCTCGCCGCGCGACTAGGCGCTCGGTGAGTGCGCCGTCTTCATCTTCAAATAGGTGCAGTTTGAGCAACCGCGCGTTTTGGGTGAAGGGCGTGGCGTCCAGGATGTCCATGGGCGGGAGGTCTCCAGGCGAGTTAACAACATACTGTTGCCGCATTAGGCTAACACACAGGTAAACAAAAATTCCTCATGAACATAACTTTTTGTTCATGGATGAGAAACTGGAATTTGCCGAAAGGCTGGCGGCGGCGATGCGCGAGGCGGGTTACGAGCCGCGCGTCCGTGTGTTGGAGACGCAGTTCAATACGCGCTACATGGGCAAGCCTGTGACATATCAAGCGGTGATGCGCTGGCTCAAGGGGGAGGCGATCCCCGCGCAGGACAAGTTGCAGGTGTTGGCTGACTGGCTAGGCGTGGAGCCGCAGGTTCTGCGTTTCGGCGGTCAGTCGTTGTTGTCGATCCGGGAGCGGAAAAAGCGTTGGGATGCCGCGATCTCCGGGCCGGAGCGCGAGGCGCTGGAGGCGTTCATCGGGTTGCCGCCCGAACAGAAGAAGGTGGTGCGCACGGTTATCATGACTTTCGCCAAGGCGTGCGCCACGGAAAAGGCGGCGGATGGGGCGAAAAACGCGACAGGGCATTCTTCTCGCGTTTATTGATCCAGCGCTTTGTCGATAATCTCCGCCACGTCGGGCGAGAGTTTTGCCGCGTTTCTTACCCGCGAGAGTTGCGTCTGGATGCTCGCCTGCAAGTCCGGTATGTAGCGCCGCCAATTCTCCAGCGCGCGCGCCAGCCGCGCCGCGACCTGGGGATTTCCGGCGTCGAGCGCGAGGACCTGCTCGGCCCAGAAGGCGTGACCCTCGCCGTCGGGATGGTGGAATTCGCCAGGGTTGTTGCGGAAGTACGCGCCCAGCAGGGCATATACCTTGTTCGGGTTCGAGCGCTTGAAGGCGGGGTCTTTCATCAGCTCGCGCACGCGGGCAAGCACCGGGCGCTCCCGCTCGTGCCACCGCCACGCGCTGGCCTGGAGGGCGAACCATTTATCGAGCGCCAGCGCGTCGGCGCCGAAGCGGGAACGGAAGGTGACAAGCGCGGCGTCGCGCGCCGGGGTCTCCCGAGTCGTCATCAGGGCGGCGAGCGCGCCCATGTAGCCAGTCATGTTGCTGTCGGCGCCGAAGCGGGAAAAGGCCAGCGGCACCCCCCTGTGGTCGCCGCCCGCGACCAGATAGCGCAAGGCCAGGTTGGCAAGCGCGCGCCGCCCGGCGTCGGCGGGATGGTAGCGGTACGGCGCCGTTACCCACAGCGCCCCGGCCAGCGTGTGGAAGTCGCCAGCCAGCGCGTGACCAAGCTGGCGCGTCAGGGCGATGAGGGCGGCGCGCAGGGCTGCCGGGTTGGCGGGAATCATGCGCTCCAGCAGGTAGTTTTCCGATGGCAGGGCAAGCGCCTCGGCGCGGAAGGCGGGGTCGAGCTTCTCGTCCAGCAGCAGGGCGCGGAAGGCGTCGAGGTACGCCGGCGGCACCGGCGCGGCGGCGTCGGCAGCCAGTACCAGTATCGTCCGCTCGCTGTAACGCTGCGCGGCGTCCCAGCGGTTGAAGGGGTCGGCATCGCATGCCATGCGGAAGGCGAGGCGGGCGTCGTCTTCCATGATTTCGAGCATCACCGGCGCGGAGAAGCCGCGCAGCACGGAGGGCACGGGGTCGACGGGAATGTCGTTGAAGCGGAAGGTCTGCTCGTTGCGGTCGAGTACGAGTATTTTGGTCGTCGCGGCGGTTCTTTCGTGCGCTAGACGCAAGGGCAAATCGCGGCCATCGGGGCCGATCAGCCCGACCGCCACGGGTATCACCAGCGCTTCTTTGTGCGCCTGCCCCGGCGTGGAAGGGGTGTGCTGCGAGAGGGTGAGGGTGTAGCTGGCGTCCCTGGCATCCCACTGCCCATGCGCGATTATCCTGGGCGTCCCGGCCTGGGCGTACCAGCGCATGAACTGGCCGAGGTCTACGCCGCTGGCCGCCGCCATGGCGTCGACAAAGTCGTCGCAGGTGACGGCGGTACCGTCGTGACGCTCGAAGTAGAGGGCCATTCCGGCGCGGAAACCTTCTTCGCCAAGCAGGGTATGGATCATGCGGATGACTTCCGCGCCTTTTTCGTACACGGTGGCGGTGTAGAAGTTGTTGATCTCCCGGTAGCTCTCGGGCCGGATCGGGTGCGCCATCGGGCCGCTGTCTTCCGGGAACTGGGCGGCGCGCAGGGCGCGCACGGCGGCAATGCGCCGGACGGCCCGCGCCGACGCCGCGCCGTCTTCGCCCGCCGCGCGAGCGAGCATGTCGGCGGAGAATTGCTGGTCGCGGAAAACGGTCAGCCCTTCCTTGAGGGTGAGCTGGAACCAGTCGCGGCAGGTGACGCGGTTGCCCGTCCAGTTGTGGAAGTATTCGTGGGCGACGACGATTTCGATGCCTTCGTAATCGGCGTCGGTGGCTGTCTCTGGCGCCGCGAGCACGTATTTGGCATTGAAGATGTTCAGGCCCTTGTTTTCCATCGCGCCCATGTTGAAATCGGCCACGGCGACAATCATGAAGCGGTCGAGGTCGAGTTCCAGCCCGAATTGCTCTTCGTCCCATCGCATGGCTTTGACGAGAGAATCCAGCGCATGCCCAGCGCGCTCGATATTGCCTTCTTCCACCCAGACTTGGAGCAGCGCCTTGCGCCCGGAAGCGGTCTGGACTTCGCGTTCCAGCGCCACCAGCCGCGCCGCCACCAGCGCGAAAAGATAGGAGGGCTTCGGGAAGGGGTCTTCCCAACGCGCGTAGTGCCAACCGTCGGGGAGCTTGCCGGATTCGACCAGGTTGCCGTTGGAAAGCAGCACCGGATAGTGTTCGCGCTTTGCTTCCAGCGTAACGGCGTAGCGCGCCATGACGTCGGGCCGGTCGGGGAAATAGGTGATGCGGCGGAACCCTTCGGCCTCGCACTGGGTGAAGAAGCCGCCATTGGACAGATACAGCCCGGAAAGCGCGGTATTGCCGCGCGGGTTGATGCGGGTGACGATTTCGACCAGGGCGCGCCCGCCGTCCGCATGGAGGTCGGGGACGATGTCGATTTCCAGCCCGCCATCGACTTCGCGCGGGCTTGCCGGTTCGCCGTCGACCGATACCGACAGCCGTTCGAGCGCCTCGCCCCAAAGGCGCAGGGGGCCGTCCCCGGCTAGCGGATTGGGTGTGCAAACCATGCGGTTGGTGACGAGGGTCGCATCGGGGTCGAGCCGGAAGTGCAGCTCGATGTATTCGACCGTCCAGGCCAGCGGGCGGTAATCGGCGCGATGGAGGGTGATGGACGCATCGTCTTTCATGGGGGTACCCGCTGCCTCGGCGTTGAAAGCGCGTAGTGTATCCGCCATTCAAACCCGCATCCGCATTGCCAGCAGCCTTCGGATAGCAGAAACTTCACCCATTGCATTGCCCACACAAACAAGCAAGGAAGGGAACGTCATGACACCAAGTTCAGTTCACGATATTCGTAATATCACTCTGCTCGGACAAACCGGCGGCGGCAAAACGGCGCTTGTCAAGGCGCTGCTCGCCACGGCGGGTGTCGAGGACGGCGGCGGCGGCGGTAACGGCGCGCACTCGCTCGCGGCCACGCTGGCGCATCTCGAATGGGCCGGGCACTGGATAAACTTGCTCGACACACCGGGACTCCCCGATCTGGCCGGACGCGCGCTGGCCACGCTGGAAGCGGTGGAGACTGCCGCTATCGTCATCAGCGCCGCTTCCGGCATCGACAGCGGCGCGCGGCGGATGATGGCGGCGGCCGAGGGCAAGTGCCGCCTCATCATCGTCAATAAGATCGACGCGGGCGGGGACTTCGGCGCGCTCATGGAAAGCATCGTCGACGCCTTTGGCCGCGAATGCCTGCCGCTCAACCTCCCCACGCCGGACGCCGCCGCCGTCGCCGACTGCTTTTTCGCGCCGGATGCCAAGGCCGCAAGCGCCTTTTCCAGCGTCGGCGCGGCGCACGAAGCCATTGTCGACCAGATCATCGAACTCGACGAAGACCTCATGGCGCGCTATCTGGAACAGGGCGAGGCGCTCGAACCGGAGCAGCTCCATGCCCCCTTCGAGGCCGCTTTGCGCGACGGCCATTTGATTCCTGTCTGCTTCGTCTCCGCCCAGACCGGCGCGGGCATCCGCGAACTGCTCGACATCCTCGGCAAGCTGATGCCCGACCCGACCGAGGGCAACCCCCCGCAATTCCTGCGGGGCGAAGGCAGCGCCGCCGTGCCCGTCGATATCGCCCCCGACCCCACGCGCCACGCGCTCGCGCATGTTTTCCAGATCAGCAACGATCCCTATCGCGGCAAGATCGCGCTGTTCCGCGTTCACCAAGGCGCCATCTCGCCGGGCAGCGCCCTCTTCATCGGCGACGGGCGCAAACCTTTCAAGGTTGCCCATCTCCTGCGCCTGCAAGGGCAGAGCACTATCGAAACCCGGCTTGCCGTGCCCGGCGATCTTTGCGCCGTTTCCCGCATTGAAGAACTCCACCACGATGCCGTGCTGCATGATTCCCACGACGAAGACTTTCTTCATCTCCGTCCGCCCGCCTACCCGCAGCCCGTTTACGGCCTTGCCCTCATCGCCCGCAAACATGCCGACGAACAACGCTTGGGCGAGGCGCTTGCCCGGCTCGTCGACGAAGATCCCTGCATCGAAGTCGGCTACGACCCCCGCAGCCGCCATACCGTCGTGCGCGGTCTCGGCGAGCAGCACCTGAAAATCATCCTCGGCGAACTCGCCGCACGCTGGAATCTCGAACTCGATACCGCCCCGCCCGCAATCCCCTACCGCGAAACCATCATCGCCACGGCAGAGGCGCGCTACCGGCACAAGAAGCAAAGCGGCGGCGCGGGCCAGTTCGGTGAAGTCGCCCTGCGCGTGGAACCCTTGTCGCGCGGCGCGGGCATCGAGTTCGGCGATGAAGTCAAGGGCGGCGCGATTCCCGTGCAATTCATGCCAGCGGTAGAAAAAGGCGTCCGCCAGGCCATCGCCGAAGGCGCGCTCGCGGGCTACCCTATCCACGACTTGCGCATCGTCATTACCGACGGTAAACATCACCCCGTCGATTCCAACGAGATCTCCTTCGTCACCGCCGGGCGGCACGCGCTCATCGACGCCGTGCTCGCCGCCCGCCCGCAAATCCTCGAACCCATCGTCGAAGTCCAGGTCAAGGTGGCGGACGCTCATTTCGGCAACGTCAGCGCGGAGCTTGCCGGTCGACGCGGGCGCGTCACCGCCACCGACAGCCCCGCCAGCGGCTGGACGCTAATTACCGCCTCGGTGCCCATGGCCGATATGGACGGCTTCGAGGCCCG
This sequence comes from Azoarcus sp., assembly GCA_031258965.1. Lineage (GTDB taxonomy): Bacteria > Pseudomonadota > Gammaproteobacteria > Burkholderiales > Rhodocyclaceae > WRNU01. The sequence continues at coordinate 5,432 of JAIRMC010000071.1, forward strand.
CCTGAAATCGCTCTGCGCGGGCGAAAGCGAATTCGCTATCGCCTCGGCGGGCTACGTGCCGGTCACGGGCGACGTGCAGGCACGGCTGGTGGCCGAACACGGCGGCGGGGCGCAATAGAAACGGGAAGTCCTCCGCACGCGATGCGATCCGGCGCCGCCCCCCGCCCGGCCTGAACACCGCCGGCAAGGGGGGCGTTGCAGGGCGCGCGATGACAAAGTTATTGAGCGGGCGTCATGGAGGGGCATTTGCATTGCCTGGAAATACCCCCCGGCAAGGGCCTTATTTGGCTTCCGCTTTCGACTTGAGGCTCTCGATATATTGGGTGGTCTTTATCTGTATGAGACTCTGCGCCAATCCGGGCTTGAGTTCATCGAGCGAGGGCGGATTCAGGGGACGAAGATCCTCCAACTGAAAAACGTGCCAAACCGCGCCAAGGTGGATCGGTGTTTTGGTGAAATCGCCTTTCTTGAGTGAACGTACGGCGCCGATAACCGCAGGCGGCAAGGTCATGGGCGTTTTCCAGCCCAAATCGCCCCCCTTGTCCTTGGTCGTATCGTCGGTGCTTTCCTTGACCAGTTTCTCGAATTTCTTGCCGTCTTTGAGTTTATCGATAATGGCCTTGGCGTCGGCCTCGGTCTTGAGCTGGATATGGCGCAACTTGTATTCGGAATTACCCATCTGTACAATAACGGCATTGTATGTGGATTGGATCTCCTCGTCGGAAATAGGATTCTGGCTGAGATGGTCGGCCACCACATTGCGCATCAAGATGATATGGGAAGCGATCTCCAGTTGCCGCTTGTATTCCGGTTTTTTCTCCAGCGCGCGCTTTTTGGCTTCGCTCAGAAGCGCCCCGCGCCGGATCATTTCCTCGCGTACCGCTTTCTGGAAATCTGGCGAATTGGTATCCACCCCGCGCGCTTTCTGGTCGGCGATGAAAATATCGACTATGTACTGGGGGATGGGGTAGCCATTGACAGTGATGTATGGTTTGGTCGAAGCAGGTTTGGCCGGTGTCGGCGCTGAAGCCGACGCCGGTGGCTTTGACGGCGGCGTTTGTGACGCTGGCTGCGCGTGCGAGAGAGAAGCGGATAAGGACAGAATAAGCGGCAGAGCGATGACAAAGCGAGTCATTTTGCGGTTCCTTTCTTTATGTATGTTGCCCCCAGTTGGGCAAATTGTATGATCTTTTGCTGGATTGTATGGCCTTTTCAATGAATTGGGAAATCCAGGCGGCCTTACCCGCCCCCCGGTACCCGCCCCCTGGTCGTTGCGCCGCCAGGAAAAATCGTCGACAATTGCAAGCGATTCCTATTTAATTTGAGGAAACGCCGATCAAGCGTCATTGCGAAGCCCGAAGGCCCGTGGCAATCCATGGCGTGCATCGACATGATCTCTCCACTCATGAACGGCTTCACTTCGCTCGCAATGACGATCAACTTAACCGGCATTCCCTTGCCCTTCTGTAACGGGGTGACGCTTTGAACGCGGCGGGCTGTGCATCCTCTCCAGGCATCGAAATTCTTTATAGCGATCATCACGCATGGTTAGTTGGCTGGCTGCGCCGTCGGCTTGGGGATGCCGCCGACGCGGCCGACCTGGCGCACGATGCATTTCTGCGCCTGATCATCAAACCGGCTCCGCGCGGCTTCGGCAGCTTCGCCGAGGCGCGAGGGTATCTGCGCGCCATGGCCCAGAGCTTGTGTATCAATCTCTGGCATCGCCGTGAGATCGAACAGGCTTGGCTCGATACCCTGGCCTCCCGGCCGAAGGACTACGCGCCATCCGCCGAACGGCAGGCCATCGTGCTGGAGGCCCTGCGCGAAATCGGCGCCCTGCTGCTCGACGTGCCCCCCAGGGCGGCACAGGCTTTCCTGATGTCCGCGGTCTGCGGAATGGGTTCGCAGGAAGTTGCCGGGGAACTGGGCGTCTCCGCGCGCATGATCCGCAAGTACGTGGCCCAGGTGATGCTGCGCTGCATGCAGGCGCAGGCTTGTCAAACCAGCATGGCCCTGCGCGACCCCTCCTCGTAATGAACATGTCATGTTCGCCATTCTTTCGGCGTCTCCCGCCCGGCCTTCGGGATGCGCCGGAGCAACCGCCCCATGCCGCCATGGAAGAAGCCGCCGAATGGTATGCGCTTCTGATCTCCGGCGAGGGCGATGGCGACCGGGCGCAATGGGAGGCGTGGCTGGCGGCGAATCCCGATCACCGCCAAGCCTGGCGCTATGTGGAGGCAGTCAGCCAGCGGGTGCTGGCCCCCTTGCAGGACACCGCCGACCCGCGCCTCACCGCCGAAAACCTGCATGCCGCAAACGTCCGCACGCTGCGCCGCCGCCGCGTACTGGCGGCGCTCGCCCTGCTCGCGGGCGCGGGCCTGGCGGGATGGCAGCATGTTTCACCGGGCGGCCTCATCATGGCCATGACGGCGGATTACCGCAGCGGCACAGGCGAAATCCGCGAAATTGGACTGTCGGACGGAAGCCGCGCCTGGCTCAATACAGCCAGCGCACTCAATGAAGATTACCAGGCCAAGCAGCGCCGTCTGCAACTGGTCGAAGGTGAAATCCTCATCAGCACGGCCGCCGACGCGGCCCGGCCATTCTTCGTCGACACGGCACAAGGACGCCTGCGCGCGCTGGGCACGCGCTTCAGCGTGCGTCAGGAGAACGGCCAAAGCCTGCTGGCGGTGTACCACGGCGCCGTGGAAATCCGCACGGCGCACAGCGGAGAAACTCTCGTCCTTGCCGCCGGGCGGCAGACCCGTTTCACGGCGGAGAACATCCAGCCGCCGGCCCCCGCTGATCCCGCGCGGGAAGCCTGGAGCCAGGGCAATCTGGTCGTCCTGGACCTGCCGCTCGAAGAGGTCGCCGCCGAATTGCGCCGCTATACCTTCCAGCACATCGGCGTAGCGCCGGAGATCGCACAGCGGCGCGTCTTTGGCGCCTTCCCGCTGCGCGATGTCGATGTCGCGCTGAAACTGCTGGCCGACGCGGTGCATTTGCAGATTCGCCGTCCGCTGCCCTGGTGGACGACGCTCGAAGCCGCGCCTGAGCACGCATCCCCACGGTAAGCCATCCCGGCTGGCGGCGGGCCGCCGCAAAAAAATTCCGGCTTTTTCCAAAAAACAGTTCCGCTTTGTGCCCCCTCGATTGATTTACGAGGTGAGAAAAGACCGCATTCGCGAACCGTTGTCGCCTGCAAAGAGGCTGGCAGTCCGGTTCGAACGATGTGGGCATCCCGCCATCCATCAATAAAGGCCAACATCATGCGTTTCACTGTTTTCCCCGCGCTCCTGACCGCCATCATCCTCGGCGTTTCACCCGCCCTTGCGCGGGCTGACGCGCCAGGCGCGGACGCCGCGCCGCTGCCCGTCACGGGCACACGCCATTTCGACATCCCGGCGGACACGCTGTCCGCCGTGCTGACGCGGGTCGCGGCGGAAGCGGGTGTCTATCTGGCAGGCTCGGCACGGCTTGCCCAAGGGAAAAACAGCCCCGGTCTGAAGGGCGACTACAGCATTCAGGACGCATTGGACACATTGCTCAGGGATACGGGCCTCGAAGCGGCGCCCGATGGTGCAGGCCGGTACGTATTGCGGGAAGTACCCGTCGCGGCGGAAGCGCCCGCGCCCGTCAGCCGCGAGGAACCTTGGCAGCCGAGCGGAACGGCGTCGTCCGACGCCAGGCTGCCCGAAGTGAAGGTTCTCGGAACGGCGGAAGAAACCTTGAAGCAGATGACGGGCGTTTCGGTCATTACCGCCGGCGATATCGCAAAACGTCCGCCCGCCAATGATCTGTCGGAAATACTGGCAACCCAACCCGGCGTCAGCCTCTCCGGGGCCAGTTCGGTGGGCGCTTACGGCAACCAGCGCGAGATCGACCTGCGCGGCATGGGCGCGGAAAACACCATGATCCTGATCGACGGCAAACCCGTCAATTCGCGCCAGGGCGCGATCACGCGCCGGACCGGCGACCGCGACACCGGCGGCGACACCAACTGGGTGCCAGCCGACCAGATCGAGCGCATCGAAGTCATCCGTGGCCCGGCCGCCGCGCGCTATGGCTCGGGATCATCCGGCGGTGTCATCAACATCATCACCAGACGGCCATCCGATAAATTCTCCGGTTCGCTCACCGCCTATCTGAGCCATCCGGAACACCGGCTGGAAGGCATCGGCACGCGCCGCGCGAGCTTCAATCTCTCCGGCCCGATCAGCAGTGATTTTTCCTTTCGCCTTTACGGCAATCTGGCGAAGTCTGGCGGCGACAAACCCAGCATCAATGGCGTACAGGACGACGGCTCGCCCAACTGGATCGCCGGAAGGGAAGGCCGCCGCAATCGTGACGTGAACGGTCTGTTGCGATGGGACGTCACACCCGACCAAGTGCTGGAGCTACAGGGCGGATTTTCCCGCCAGGGCAACATCTACGCCGGGGAATCCTCCACCCTCGGGCCTTCGGAAGTCATGCAGGAATGGGCTGGCAGAGGCAAGGAGACGCGCCGTGTCTATCGCAGGACGGCTTCCATCACGCATCGCGGCAAATGGGGCGAGCTGGGCAATTCGCGCATCGTCCTCCAATACGAAAACACCGATACGACCAATTGCGCCCAGGGTGCGGGCGGAAGAAACGAAGGCAATTGCAGCGACGCCACATCGAAACAGCAGTCCAAACAGGACAACTGGTTCCTGAACGCCGAACTGAACACGCCGCTGAAACTCGGCGGGCTGAATCAGGTGCTGACCACCGGCCTTGAATACCGCTACCAGAGTATCAAGGACAATAACGCCCTGCTACAGGGTGCGAGTGACGGCAAGAGTGGCGTCGGGGTTTCCCACAAACTGGAGAGCAATACCAAGGCTGTCTATGTGGAAGACAACATCGCCGTCACGGATGCCTTCCTCCTGACGCCCGGCATACGCCTGGATTACCACAGCCAGTTTGGCAGCAACTGGAGTCCCAGTCTCAACGCCAGTTATGAACTGGGTGCTGGTTTTACCCTGAAAAGCGGCATCGCGCGTACCTTCAGGGCGCCCAATCCGTATCAGACCTCGACGAGGTACGCCTCCAGCCTGGGCGGCACCTGCCCGTACAATGGACTTGGCCTGCCCGCCGATTCCTACGACTGCACCGTTCGCGGCAATCCCGGCCTGAAACCGGAAATCAGCGTCAACAAGGAAATCGGCGTGGCCTGGGACAACCGCGGCGGCGCCAATGCCAGTCTCGCTTACTTCCGCAACGACTATGAAAACAAAGTCCTCGCCGAAGCCCTTTCCGATGTAACCGATTTGAACAACCCGATCGACTTTGAATGGACGAACGCGGGCAAGGTGCTGGTGCACGGATTCGAGGGCAATTTCACCCTTCCCCTGCTGGGCACAAACGGGGACAAACTGAAATTCATCAACAACCTCACCTGGATGATCAAGAACCACAACAAGGATACCCACCAGCCCATTTCCGTTTTTCCGAAGTACACGCTCAACAGCATCTTGCAATGGCAAGTCACCGACAAATTCTCGACGCAGTTGACGAGCGTTCTCTACGGTCGCCGCAAACCGCGCACGGTGAGTTACCACGGCTACCGGATGGTCGGCGATGCCGTGCAGGAACGCGCGCCCTACGCAATCTTCGGTCTGAACGCCACCTATGAGTTCGACAAGAACTACCGCCTCGGCATCGGCGTCAGCAACCTGTTCGACAGGGAAATCAAACGCGCAGCCCGCCTGGCCTCGGCCAACAGCGCGGACGGCGGCCAAGGCACGCCGATGCCAGACCGCGTCATCTCCACGGGCGCCGGCGCCAAGACCTATAACGAACCGGGCCGCACCTTCTACATCACCTATACCGCATCGTTCTAATGCCCCAATGCGCCACAAGCCGATTCCTGCCGCTCTTCTCCTTCCCTGTAGCCCTTTCATTCCCGAGCCGTTCAAGACGCCGGGAATATTTCTTATACATACCCTGGCCACATCGAAGGAGTTTTCCCATGAAACAGGTTTTCCCCTCCCGGACAATGCCCTCACAGACTGCGCAAGAAATCCTCCGCGCCGCGCGCCTGGCGCGGGGTTGGCCTTTCCGCGTGCTGGCGCGCGCTTTTCACATGGCTTGCCTGGGTAGCATTTTGGGTGCGGGCATGGCGCATGCGCAGGATCAGGACAGCGTCCCCGCGTCCGCTGGCGGCGGCGACATCATCCTGCCGAACGTCACCGTCACCGGCATTGGCGCATCGGGCGGCATCGGCAGCACGTATCGCAACCCCGGCAATACGGACATCATCCGCAGCGAAGTTGACGTCCAGCCCTACACCATCATCGAGCGGCAGGAAATCGAGAACTCGGGCGCGACCACGGTCGAAGAACTGCTGAAGCAAACCCTCTCGATGAGCACCTCGGTCGCCACTGAAACAGCCAGCGGCTGGACGGGCAGCAGCAGCCAAATCAACCTGCGCGGCCTGGGCGCCTCGCAAACCCTGGTGCTCATCAATGGCCGCCGGGGCGCGGGCGTGGGCAGCCGCGGCACCTC
>JAIRMC010000073.1 GCA_031258965.1 Azoarcus sp.
ATCAACCTGCGCGGCCTGGGCGCCTCGCAAACCCTGGTGCTCATCAATGGCCGCCGGGGCGCGGGCGTGGGCAGCCGCGGCACCTCCGAAGCTACCGACCAGCAGAACATCAACAACATCCCGCTGGCCGCCATCGAGCGCATTGAAGTCCTGCCGATGTCGGCTTCCGCCATCTACGGGGCCAACGCCATCGGCGGCGTGGTCAACGTCGTCCTGCGGCGCGATTACGTTGGCGCCGAGATCAACGCGCGCTATGGCAATACCTTCGATTCCGATACCGGCATCTCAAGTTTCAACTTCGTGGGCGGCCATGCCTGGAATGAAGGCCGCACCCGGATGATGCTGACCGCGCAAAGGCAGCAGCAGAATCCACTGCGCTGGAAAGACCGCAAGTTCGCCGAAAAAGGCCGCGCCAGGATACTGGCGCGAGACCCGGAAACGATCTATAGCGCCACGAATCCGCCCTACGGCAATCTCGTAAACATCAAGACAAAGGACGGCTCGCCGCTATATGATGACGGCAACGACGCCAGCTTCGCCTACATCCCCAAGGGCTATCAGGGCGTCGGCATCAACGGCATCCAGCCCTTGCTCGACAACCGGGGGAAATATGCACTGGGGCTTTCCAACGGCATCGGCAGCTTTTCCGGGCAATCGAACTACGTCGGCAAATCGGAAACCGACGCCGCCACGCTGAACCTCACCCACGACATCACCAAGACTTTCAACGTATTCCTCGACGCGAGCTACGACTACAACAAGGTCGAAAGCGCGGGAAATTACCACGGCTTCGGCGTGGTCACAGTGCCAAGCAGTGCGCCCAACAACCCCTTTGGCAAGGATTTGCTGGTGGCCTACCCCGCCAATTACTCAGACGGCATTTCCCCTGAAAACCGTACCGTCAACACCAAGGCCGCGCACGTGGCCGTCGGGGCCAACTGGGAAATCACGCCGAAATGGCTGCTCAGCTTTGATTATTCCTATAGCTGGACACGCAACGACCTGAAATACCAGCGCCGCCCGTCGTCGAGTTCAAGCGGCTGCTCGCCGACCAAGGATTGTCTGACCCAGGCCATCAACAACGGAACACTGGATGTGCTGCGCGATGTCACCAGCTACGCCACGGACATTTCGCCGTACTGGACGGCGGCCCCGAACTTCACCGAACAGGAATTGCACGATACCAATCTTCGCGCGGCGGGGGCACTGTTCTCATGGTACGCGGGCGACATCAAGCTGGCGACGGGCGTCGGCTACCAGCGCTTCTGGAACGAAGGACGTTCCGAAACCGGCGTCATGAGCAACCCGAACGCGCCGACGACTGTCCGCGAGCAGGATTCCGGCAGCTTCTACGCCGAACTGACCGTACCCTTCATTTCCCCCGCGATGAAACTGCCCGGAGCGCGGCTGTTGGAAGTACAACTCGCCGGGCGGCACGAGCGTTACCACAACCTCACCGCCGACACCGAGTTCGATTCCACCACGCCGACCATCGGCTTGCGCTTCATGCCCCATGAGACCGTGCTATTGCGCGCTTCTTGGAGCAGGGGTTTCGTCGTACCCACGGTCTCCCAGATCACGGAGCCGACCATCGGCGCGAACCTGACCAACATCACCGACCCGCGCAACAACCAAACCTATGGCGTCCAGACGCTGGGCGGCGGCAATCCCGACATCGAACCGGAAGAATCCAAAAGCAGCAGTTTCGGCATCGTACTCATGCCCGTTTCCGACCTGCACATCTCCGTCGACTACTACAAGATCAAGAAAACCAACAACATCACCAGCCTGAGCGCGCAGAACCTGCTGGCCAACGAAGCCTATTTCGGCGACCGCATCACGCGCGACCCGGCGACAGGCAATGTCACCGAGATATATACCGGCCCCTTCAACGGCCTGTGGCTGGAAACCAGTGGCATCGACACCAACATCAACTACGCCGCCGATACCCCCATCGGCAACCTGAACCTCAATCTGGGCCACACTTACGTCAACAAATACAAACAGCAACTCGCCTTCGGCGCGGCCCCCGTCGACTACCTCAATATGCCCACGAGCGGTCCGTTGCGGCACCGTTTCAACGCCTCCGCCTACCTGAAGATCAACAAGCAATGGAGCGCGGGATGGGGCATGCAGTATTACGGCGCTTACAAGATCGACCCCTCGTCGACCGCCGCAATCAGGCAACAGGGCAGCGGCAAGGTCAAGGCACTGTCCACCCATGATGTTTTCGCGCGCTATGTGTTGCCCAGGCTCTCTAGCCACCAGGGCGGGACACAAATAGAACTGACTCTGGGTATCAAGAACCTGTTCGACGAGTACGCCTGGGACATGTCCCAGGGCACCTACCTGAGCATCCACAGCGACCCGCGCGGACGCCAGTATTACACCAACCTGAAGGTCTCTTTCTGAAAACCGCGCGGTACCGCGCCGCCATGGAAATCCCTCTACGGAGTGGAAACAAATAATGGAAGAACACCAGCTTATCCACAAATTGCGAGACGCCGGGCTGCGGCCCACGATCGCGCGGCTGCTGCTTCTGAAAACCCTGTACGAGTCGCCCGATTCCCATTATGTTGAAACGCTCTACCGGAAACTGGGCAGGCGCGGGACGCCATTGGGCATGAGCGCGATCTACCGCTCACTGCGGGACATGCAAAGGGCGGGCCTGCTGGTGGCTGTCCGGGACGCGAGCCATTCCGTCCATTACCGCCCCCAGCCCGGCGCGCCGCCGATCTCCATCGTCTGCCACGGCCAGGCGGTGACGGTATCCAACCCGGAAATCTATACCCGCATCCTTTCCGCGGCGGCACAGGCGGGGCTGGATCTGACAGGGCGGGAATTCGATCTCCATGTCCGGTCACACTGGCTGAACGCGGACTGTACGCCGCCCGGCACGAAGCCGGAAACGAATACGGCATAGCGTGCAACCCGGCGGACGCCGCGATGCATTTGTTCTTTACAGCACAAAAGGAAGCAAAATGAAACCAACACAAAAAACACGTTCGCAAAGCCTCTGCGCGGGCATCGCGCTTTTCGGCCTTTGCGCCATGGCGCAGGCGCATCAAGTTTGGCTGGAACAGCCGGAAAGCGGCAACGCCGTTCTCCGCTTCGGCGAATTCGGGGAGAACCTGCGGGAAACATCTCCCGGCCTGCTGGACAATTTCGGCGCGCCTTCAGCGAAGCTGTTTACGAAGGGCAAGGCGCGGGAAATAACGCCCGTCAAGGAAGCGACGGGCTTCACCCTGCCCGTTCGGGCCGCGCGCGGGGAGAGCCTGACGGCGGAAGACGCCTTGTTCCCGATCCGCGTCTCCTCCAAACGCGAAGGCCCGGAAGGGCGCGAGGGCCGGGGCGAGGGTGGCCGCGAAGCCCGCAGGGGCGTTCGAGAAGGCCGGGGAGAAGGTGGCCGCGAAGAGCGCGAGGCAGCACGGGAATTCCGTAGCCTGTTCTGGCCCGCCGCGCGTTTCGTCACGGATTTTTCCGTCCAGACGCCCAGTCTGGCGCTCGACATCGTACCAGCGGGCAAGGCGGGCGCGTTCAAAGTGACATTCAAGGATAAGCCGCTGTCGAAAGCGGATGTCCAGATCATCATCCAGTCCGGCTGGCGCAAGAGAGGCCGCACTGATGCCGAAGGGGGGGTGGAATTCGATCTTCCCTGGAAAGGACAGTATGTGCTGGAAGTGAGCCACGTCGAGCGCACGCCGGGCGAGCGCAAGGGCGAAAAGTACGACAGCATCAACTACGCGACAACGCTCACGCTCGTGCGGCCCACGGGAGCCGCGCCTGTTCCCGCTGGCCTGGCGGCAAAGCCAAATCCGGGGAATTGACATCCTCCCCTGCCTGAAGGCGGGGGATTCCTGCTTCACAGAACGGTACGGCATGCAATACTTTGCATGCCGTTAGAATTTTTGTCACGGGACGCGTTTTGATGTATGGTTCGCATTCTCATAACGAGAACCAATCCCAACCGACGCTAGCCGTCTTGAAAGGAACACATGAAAACGATTTCCTCCCTTCCAGCCAAACGCCTGCTGGCGCTCATCCTGGCGACCCTGACGGGTATTTCTACTGGCGCGCTAGCCCAGGCCCAAAGTGCCGACCCACAATCCGCATCCACGGGGGACGAAATCGTCCTGCCGAATATTACTGTTACCGGCGCCGCCACATCAGGCGGCATCGGCAGTACGTATTACAACCCGGGCAACACGGACATCATCCGCAGCGAAGTTGACGTCCAGCCCTACACCATCATCAAGCGGCAGGAGATCGAGAATTCGGGTGCGACCACCGTCGAAGAGTTGCTGAAGCAAACCCTCTCGATGAGCACCTCGGTCGCCAACGATACAGCCAGCGGCTGGACGGGCAGCAGCAGCCAAATCAACCTGCGCGGCCTGGGCGCCTCGCAAACCCTGGTGCTCATCAATGGCCGCCGGGGCGCGGGCGTGGGCAGCCGCGGCACCTC
>JAIRMC010000093.1 GCA_031258965.1 Azoarcus sp.
TCCGGGGCCGCGTCGATCTGGTCATACGCCTTGGCCTCGCCGCCGAACTTCTTCGACAGGATCGTCGTGATCGCCGCCGTCAGCGTGGTCTTGCCGTGGTCAACGTGACCGATTGTCCCTACGTTCACGTGCGGCTTTGTGCGTTCAAACTTACCCTTGGCCATATCGACACCCTTTAAACAGAACCGGAAACGCGGGCCAGCTTCCGCCGCGCCGCCACTCCCGGCAACACAAACACAAAATGGTGCCCATGACGTGGATTGAACACGTGACCTCTCCCTTACCAAGGGAGTGCTCTACCACTGAGCTACATGGGCGCTCGAAACCTGCAACCGCCAGAGCAGGCGAAAAACCCGAACCCCATATAACCCCACGCCAATGCAGTTCTACAAACTCCACTTCATGGGAGGACATGCATGTACGCCCGCCTATATTCGGATTCCATGCCGCCCCATCCCTGGATGAAAGACCGCCAGAACCGCAGACGAACGCGCCATCAACATGATCCGGGTTGACCCCCCTCTCCTTGCCGCTTTCAGGCAGCAAGCGAAAGGCGAAATGTTATAGGGAAATACGGCACAACACAAGCCCCCAATACGGCGCGTGTCGAGAGCTTTTGATTTGTCCGGTTTAGTAGCGCGCGATCTTGTCCGGTCGTCATCGCCACTGCAAGGCAGCGGGGACGAGGGCGCGGGAAGATGTGTGCGTACCGCTCAGCCTGGATGCTGCCCTGGCTATCTTCCATGGCCCGCGAACAGCGCTGATCCCTGATAAACTGCTCTGCCTTGTCCGGCTGGCTCCACGGCGCCCCCCCATGACGTATCCCGGTAGATCTCCCGCGCGTTTTCCCTCCCGGCGGTTCCGCTGGCAGGCCGTCCGGCGCTGGCCTTCGGGCCGGTAAAGATCCCGCCATTGCGCCGTCGCGCGCCAACTACCGTTTCTGTTTCTTTCCGTGGAGTCCCCCATGCTCGAACAGACGTTCGACGCCCTCGCCGCCGAGGGCTATAACCGCATTCCGGTCACGCTCGAAACTTTCGCCGATCTCGATACGCCCTTATCCATCTACCTGAAACTCGCCAATGAGCCTTACACTTATTTGCTGGAGTCCGTGCAGGGCGGCGAGCGATTCGGGCGTTATTCCTTCATCGGCCTGGCTGCGCCGACACGGATCGAAGTCCATGGCCGCTCTGCCTTGCTCCTGACCGGCAACCGCCTGATCGAGCGTCGGGACGAGGCCGATCCGCTCGCTTTCGTCGCCGAATGCCTCGCCCGCATCAAGGCGCCGCCGCGCGCGGGACTGCCGAAATTCGCGGGGGGCTTCGTCGGTTATTTCGGTTACGACACCGTGCGCTACATCGAGCCACGCCTGGGCGCGCCGGAGAAGCCAGACCCGATCGGCACGCCAGACATCCTGCTGTTGCTCTCCGAGGAAATCGCCATTGTCGACAACCTCTCCGGCAAGCTTACGCTGGTTGTCCATGCCGATCCCAATGTACCGGGCGCTTTCCGGCGGGCGCGGCGGCGGCTGGCGGATTTGCTCGCCAGACTGCGCGAGCCGGTGCGGATTCCCGCCGACACGCGCACGGACAGCGCTCCGGCGGTATCGAGTTTCGGCGAGGAGGCATACAAGAATGCGGTGCGGCGCGTCAAGCAATACATCGTCGAGGGCGATGTCATGCAGACGGTTCTTTCGCAGCGCATGAGCAAACCTTTTGCCGCGCATCCGCTGGCGCTTTACCGAGCCATACGCTCGCTCAATCCTTCGCCTTACCTGTTCAATTTCCATTTCGACGATTTCCACGTCGTCGGCGCTTCGCCCGAAATCCTGGTGCAGCTCCAGGACGGCGATGTCACCGTGCGCCCCATCGCGGGCACCCGCAAGCGCGGCGCGACCGCCGCCGAGGACAAGGCGCTGGAAGCGGAACTTCTCGCCGATGAAAAGGAGCGCGCCGAACATCTGCAATTGCTCGATCTGGGCCGCAACGACGCCGGGCGCGTGGCGGCGGTCGGCACGGTGAAAGTCACCGAACGTTTCATCGTCGAACGTTATTCGCATGTGATGCATCTCGTCTCCAACGTCGAGGGCCGCTTGGCCGAGGGGCTGGACGCATTCGATGTCCTGCGCGCTACTTTCCCCGCGGGTACCGTGTCGGGCGCGCCCAAGGTGCGGGCGATGGAGATCATCGACGAGCTGGAGCCGGTCAAGCGCGGTCTCTACGCGGGCGCGGTCGGCCACATCGGCTTTCACGGCGCTATGGATCTGGCCATCGCCATCCGCACCGCCGTACTCAAGGACGGCCAGATCCACGTCCAGGCAGGCGGCGGTCTCGTCGCCGATTCCGACCCCGACGCCGAATGGCAGGAGACGCAAAACAAGGCCCGCGCCATGCTACGCGCGGCAGAAATGGCCGAAAACGGCCTTGACACGCGGTTTTGAGCCGCCTCCACGGGTATAGGGCAAAAGACGGGCGCGCGGCTCCGCTATAATTGAATACTTTTCTTATCTCCGAGTGCCATGAGCGCTAATCCCAAGATTCTGCTGGCCGACCTGATCCATAACGCCCTCGGGAGCGTGGCGCCGGATCATGTCGGCACGCCCGTTTTGCTGGAGCGCCCCAAACAGGCGGGGCATGGCGATTTTGCGACCAGCATCGCCTTGCGGCTCGCCAAGACCCTGAAGCGCAATCCACGGGAACTAGCGGCCCTGTTGCTCGCCGAATTGCCGGTTTCCGAATGGGTGGAAAAGGCCGAGGTGGCGGGCGCGGGTTTCATCAACTTCACACTCGCGGCGGCGGCGAAAACGGCTGTGGTGAGCGAGGCGCTGGCGCGGGGCGGGGATTGGGGACGCGGGGCAGGCAAGGGCGAAAAAGTGCTGGTGGAGTTCGTCTCGGCCAATCCGACGGGGCCGCTGCATGTTGGACATGGACGCGGAGCGGCTTATGGCGCTTCGCTCGCGGAAGTGCTTGCATTCGCCGGTTTCGATGTAAGCCGCGAATACTATGTGAACGACGCCGGACGGCAGATGGACATCCTGGCGCTATCAACGTGGTTGCGTTATCTGGCACTTTTCGGCATCGAGGTCGACTTCCCGCCCAATGCCTACCAGGGCGCTTATGTGACGGAGATGAGCAAGTCCCTGCGCGACGCGCACGGCGCCCGCTTCGCGCGGACAAGCGCCGTCGAGGCGCTCGCCGGTACGCCGGGCCTGCCGCCCGCCGAGCGCGACGACAAGGAAGCCAGGGCGCAGCGCGAACAGCATCTCGATGCGCTGATCGCCAATGCCAAACGGCTTCTCGGCGAAGATTATCCATGGGTGCACGGATTCGCTCTCAACGAGCAGCTTGGCGACGGGCGCGACGACTTGCAGGAATTCGGCGTGCGGTTCGACAAATGGTTTTCGGAGCGCGGGTTGTTCGATACCGGCCTTGTGGAACACGCTGTCGAGCGGCTGGAGAAGGCGGGCCATGTTTATGAACAGAATGGGGCGCAGTGGTTTCGCTCCACGGCCTTCGGCGACGAAAAGGATCGCGTGCTGCGACGCGAGAATGGCATCTACACGTATTTCGCCTCCGACATCGCCTACCACCTCAACAAGTACGAACGCGGTTTCGACCGCATGATCAATGTCTGGGGAGCCGACCATCACGGCTACGTGCCGCGCGTCAAGGGCGCGGTCAAGGCCATGGGGCTTGATCCGGCGCGGCTCGACGTGGCTTTGGTACAGTTTGCGGTGTTGTACCGCGCCGGGCAGAAAACGCAGATGTCGACGCGTTCGGGCGAATTCGTCACCTTGCGCGAATTGCGCAACGAAGCCGGCAACGATGCCTGCCGTTTTTTCTACGTGCTCCGGAAAAGCGATCAGCATCTGGATTTCGATCTCGACCTTGCCAAGAGTCAGAACAACGACAATCCCGTGCATTACGTGCAATATGCGTATGCTCGCACGAGTTCCACACTGAGAAAATGGGGAGGCGATGCGCGCGCCCTGCAAACGGCGAGTCTCGACGCCTTGCGCAGCGAACACGCTTTGGGGCTGTGCGCGCGCCTATCGGCTTTCCCCGAAGTAGTGCAGACAGCCGCCAATGATTACGCACCGCATCAAGTGGCGTTCTATTTGAGGGAGCTGGCGGCGGATTTTCACGGCTGGTACGACAAAGAGCGCATCCTGGTCGAAGACGAGGCGCCCAGGCTGGCGCGTTTGGCGCTGACCGGAGCCGTCCGCCAGACTTTATCCAACGGGCTGGCGCTTTTGGGCGTTTCGGCCCCCGAAACGATGTGAGGGCGGCAGCCGTTTGCCACTCTATATAAACGGAAGCAATGGAGTTTTTCTTGTGAATCACAGACGCAATATTTCCGCTGGGCCGTCGCGCAGCCGCGGCGGAACCATCATGGGCATTTTCGTGGGCATGATCCTGGGCGCTTGCATCGTTGCCGGTGCGGCATGGTTTTTCAGCAGCCACGGCGCGCCGCCCAGTGCATCTCCTGCGGCAAAGCCGTCGCAGGAAGAACCCACAGTGACGGCCTTGCCGGGCAAGCCGGGCGACAAGCCAGTGGAGAAACAGCAGGATTTCACCTTCTTCAAGACCTTGCCAAAAGGCGAAAGCGCCCCGGTGACGCCGCCGCCCGCTCAAGTGGCGGCGCAGCAGCAGACGCCCGTTACGCCTCAGCAACCCTTGGAAAAGACGGTTTATCTGCAATTGGGCGCGTTCGAGAACGCCGAGCAGGCCGACGATCTCAAGGCACAGTTATTGTTGATGGGGCTGGAACCCGTCACGCAGCGGGCGCAATTGCCCGACGGGCGGGTAGTGCATCGCATCCGCGTCGGCCCGTTCAACGACCGGGAAAGCGTGAAGGCCATGCGCGCCCGCCTGTCGTCGAACGGTTTTACCGCCGACGAGGTTCCGGTCAACTGACGGCATGTGATATGAAACATACATTCATTCCATTCCGCTTTTCGGGAGTTTTGACATGAACCGTCGTGACGCCCTCCAGCGGCTTGGCGCGCTGGCGTTGTTCGCCGGATCGCCGGGTCTTGCGCTGGCGCAGGGGAAAAACCGCTTCATCACCTTGAATCCTCCCGTGCAGACCGACGTGGAAGACAAGATCGAAGTGATCGAATTCTTCTATTACGGCTGCCCACACTGCCGCGAGTTCGATCCGCTGATCCAGGAATGGCTGAAGAATCTACCCGCCGACGTTGTCTTTACCCGTGTGCCGGTAAGCTGGAGCAACCGCGATACCAGACGGCAGGGCGAGGCGCGTCTGTATTACGCGCTTCAGTCCGTCAATCGAGTCGACGATCTGCATGAAAAGGTTTTCACCGCCATCCAGGACGCGCGCATGAACCCCGTCAATGAGGACGAAGTGCGCGGATGGGCCAAAAAACAAGGACTGGACATCAAGGCATTCATGGACGCATACAAGTCGTTCGGCGTGCAGACGCGGGTACAGCGCGCCATGCAGCTTGCCAAGTCCTACAAGATTGATGCCGTGCCCACGCTGGCGGTTGGCGGGCGTTTCGTCACCTCGGCAAGCCAGGCGGGCGGCCATCGCGGCGCGCTCGCGGAAGTCGACCGCCTGATCGGCCTCGCACGCCGGAAATAGGCGGAAACGGCCTCCGGGACAGGGCGGCGCAACGGAGCGGCATAACCAAGGGTGGCGCGATAATGCCAAGTTTGTTTCCCTTTTTCGTTTCCACATCGTTTTCGCACCGAAAACCGGCGGATGACGCACCAAAACAATCGTCATCCGGCGACGATGCGAGCGAACGCCGCATCAACCAGCGTTTCGTCGCCCGGCTGCGCGGCGAACCGTGTTTCTGGGCTCTCGTGGCGGGAGAGCGAATCGCGCTCAACGATATTTCCCTCAAAGGCTTCGCCCTGCCGGCCACGCCAGCGTTTGCCCTTGGCACGCAGTTCGATTTCACCCTGCTGCGCGAAGGCGTGCCCGATGAGATTCGCGGTCGCGCCGAAATCACCGGCCTGTTCGACGAGGGAAGCGTGGCGGGCTGCCGCATCATCCGCTTCGAGGGCGACGGTCCGGAGCGCCTGCAAGACTGGCTGGTGGCGCACGTCATCCGCAGCGCCACGGTGAGAATTACCGAAAAAGACGCTGCCGCCATCGTCGCCGGGCATTCGCTTGTTTAATGACGATTAATTGCCACGAGGAAGAAGCGCCGGTCAAGTCGACCATCATTGTCGGCAGAGCAAAGCCCCCCGGATGACAGTATGATTGCCACGGCGCTCCGCGCCTCTCATGTCTTTTTCTGGCGCGACACAATCCACACGCCGCCGATGACCAGCGCGGCGCCCAGGAACTGGATCGGCCCGAAAGGTTCGGCAAGGATCAGCCAGCCCAATACAAGGGTGACAACCGGCCCCAGCGCGCTCGTCATCGACACCGGCCCCGCGCCGATACGGCGGATGGCTTCCGAAACCATCCAGACCGGGGCCACGGTCGAGACAAGCACCATCGCCACGGCCAGCGCCCACACCTGCCAGACATGATCGAACAACAGCCCGGGCGGGCGCAGCAACATGAACTGGACGATGCTGAAGATGCACGCGAAGGACGAGGCCCAGGCCGTGACCTGGAGTGAGCCGAGACGCCCGACCACCATGCCGTTGCCGATCAGGTACAGCGCGTAGGCAACGGCGGCGCCGAAAACCAGCGCGCTGCCGATCAGCACATCGTGGCAGGCCTCGGCGTTGCCCAGATCGTGCCCGACGGCCAGCGCGATGCCGACATAGCACAGCGCCAGCGCGAACACCGTCCTCGTCGTGACCGGCTTTTTGAAGAAAACCGCTGAAATCACAATGACCATCGTCGGGTAGAGAAAAAGAATCAGCCGCTCCAGCCCGGACGAGATGTAATCCAGCCCGAGAAAATCAAGATAGCTCGACAGATAATAGCCGATGAAGCCCAACCAGACCATCCAGAGCCAGTCGCGCCCCCGCATCGGGCCGCGCTGTTCGTGGCGGGCGAAAAGACCGAGCAGCAAGTACAAGGGCAAAGCCATCGACATCCGCAGCGCGAGCAGCGTTTCGGCATCGACATCGTAGCGGTAGGCAATCTTGACCAGGATGGCCTTGAACGAAAAACCAACAGCGCCAAGAAGTGCGAATAGAATGCCCGTTTTATAACTCGAACCAGACTTGTCCAAGGCGGAAACTCCAAAAACACCGGATAACCTTGCATCCTACGGCTTTTCCACCCTGTTCCGCCATAACGGGAAACAATCACCTACTCTCCCACCCAACACAATGGCTTTCCGTCCATCTTCCGGCGCCTGGGGCAACCGGGCTTTTACTGCTTTCCTCCTGTCTCGCCTGGCAGGGATGTTCGCCACCCAGATACAGGCTGTCGTCATTGGCTGGCAAGTATATGAACTCACCGCCGACGCCATGGCGCTGGCTTACGTGGGGCTGGTGCAGTTCCTGCCCATGCTCGTCCTGCTCATGCCCGCGGGCGATCTGATCGACCGCTACGCGCGCAAACCCATCCTGATGGCAAGCTGGTGCGTCGCCACGCTCTGCGCCGGGGCGCTCTGGTGGCTTTCAAGCCATGCCGGGACAGGCGAGGAAGGCAAGACGGCGGCGCTTGGCGGGATTTACGCCACGCTCGCGCTTTTCGGTTGCTCGCGCGCTTTTTCCGGGCCTGCGCTGCAAAGCCTGCTGCCGCAGATCGTGCCCCGCGCGCAACTAGCGCAAGCCATTGCCGCCAACGGCATGTTGATGCGCGCGGCCAGCATCGGCGGGCCGCTCGCGGGCGGCCTGCTTTATGCATGGGGCGGCGGCGTACTGACTTACGCTGTCTGCGCCGTTTGCTTTTTGCTCGGCGTGCTTTGTCTCACTCTCGTCGAAGTCCGGCATGCGGGCGCGAGGGCCGCGGATGCGGGCGGCATGTGGCGGCGCTTCAGCGTCGGCATCCGCTTCATCCGCAACCGCCCCATCGTCCTCGGCTCTATCTCGCTCGATCTTTTCGCCGTGCTCCTCGGCGGCGTGGTGGCGCTCCTGCCCATCTACGCCAAGGAAATCCTCCATACCGGCCCGGAGGGACTGGGCGCGCTGCGCAGTGCCATCGCCATCGGCGAGGTGGGCGCGGGGCTGCTCTTGAGTATCCGGCCTTTCAATCGCGCCGTGGGCCGACGCCTGTTCGCCGCCATCGCTGTTTTCGGCGCGGCGAATCTGGTTTTTTCGTTCTCGCACTGGTTCTGGCTCTCGTTCGCGGCGCTGGCGGTCGCGGGCGCGGCGGATATGGTGAATGTCTACATTCGCGGCGCGCTGGTGCAATTCGCCACGCCCGATGAGATGCGCGGGCGGGTAAGCGCGGTCAATATGCTATTCATCGGCTCGTCCAACGAGCTTGGCGAATTCCGCGCCGGAATGTGCGCGGCGGCGTTCGGCCCGGTCGCCGCCGCCGCGCTCGGCGGCCTGTGCACGCTCGGCGTCGTTGGCCTGTGGGCGAGGCTTTTCCCGGCACTGCGCGAGGTCAACAGGTTCGAACAGGCAGAGGCGAAATCCCCATGATCCCCGCGCGCCCGCTCGCCGCTCATCCCTTCGCCACGCTGGCCGCGCTCGCCTTGGCCGCGCTCGCCGCGCTGGCCTGGGCGCTGTGCGCGGGCAGCGTGGCGGCTTCGCCCGGCGAGGTGTTCGCGGCAATTTTCGGCGAGGGCGGCGGCATGCTCGCTGGCGTCGTGCGCGAGCTGCGGCTGCCGCGCGCCCTGGCCTGTTTCGCCTGCGGCGGTCTGCTGGCACTGGCGGGGACGCTGATGCAAGTGTTGTTGCGCAATCCACTTGCCGATCCTTATATTCTCGGCATCTCCGGCGGCGCGGCGGTGGGCGCGCTCGGCGCTGTCGTGCTCGGGCTTGCATCACCGTGGATGGACGCAGGCGCTTTCGGCGGGGCGCTCGCGGCGACGCTGCTGGTCTTCGGCCTCGCGCACGGCGACGGAAGCTGGACGCAGACACGGCTGCTGCTTACCGGAGTGATTGTCGCCACCGGTTGTGGCGCGACGATCACGCTGATGCTGGCACTGGCGCCCGCCGTGCAGGTGCAGTCCATGTTGTTCTGGCTAATGGGCGACGCCAGCGGCGCGAGCCGCCCCTGGCCCGCGCTCATGATGCTAACCGCCGGGCTGGCCGTGGCCCTGCCCTTCGGGCGCGATCTCAACGTGCTCGCGCGCGGGCAACTCGCCGCCCTGGCGCTCGGCGTCGATGCACGGCGGCTACGGCGCGGCCTCTACCTGCTGGCTTCTCTCTTCACCGCTGTCGCGGTCACGCTGGTGGGCGCCGTCGGCTTCGTCGGCCTGGTGGTGCCGCACCTCGTCCGCCTCGCGCTCGGCAACGATCAACGCCTGCTGATGCCCGCATCGGCGCTGGCGGGCGGCGCGCTCCTCACCGTCGCCGATACCCTCGCGCGCACGCTGCTTGCGCCGCAGCAACTGCCAGTCGGCGTCCTCACCGCACTGCTCGGCGTGCCGGTGTTCCTCTTCCTGCTCGCCCGGCATTCGCGGTAAACGCGCGATGGCGATGCCGTCCCTGCCCCCCGAACTGGCCTGCCCGCTGCCGTGGCCCGATCCCGCACAGCCTTTGCTCATGGCGCGTCGCCTGACGCTGTGCCAGGGCAGGCGCGCGCTGTGCCGTGAATTCGATCTGGACATCCGCGCCGGACAATGCATGGCGATACTGGGCCGCAACGGCGCGGGCAAGACCTCGCTGCTGCACGCGCTCGCCGGTCTGCATGGCGCGGACAGGAGCGCGGACGCGCCCGAAACGCAAGGCGATATCCTCCCCGGCGGCCGCCCTTATGCCGACTGGCCGCCTTTGCAGGCCGCAAAATTCCGCGGCTTGTTGCCGCAACATCAGCTTGCGCAATTCGCCGCCTCCGTGCGGGAGACGGTGCTGGCGGGCCGCCATCCCCACCTCGGGCGATGGGGGTGGGAGAGCGCGACGGACGTCGCCATTGCCCATGCCGCGCTTGATTGCGTGGGTCTACAAGGCTTTGCCTCCCGCGACCTGCACGCGCTCTCCGGCGGAGAACAGCAGCGCGTGGCGCTGGCTACGCTGCTCACGCAAACGCCGCGCCTTTTCTTGCTCGACGAACCGCTCAACCACCTCGACCTGCATCACCAGATCGCCGTAATGGAACTGCTGCGGGCGCTTGCCGCCGACGGACGCGGCGTCGTGATGACGCTCCACGATCTCGCGCTGGCGGCGCGCTACGCCGATAGTGTCGTCCTTCTCGACGGAGAAGGCGGCGTGACGGTGGGAACATCTGGCGAAGCGCTCACTGCCGACCGCCTGAGCCGGGCATTCGGACACCCGCTGCGCCGCGTGGAAGTAGACGGCAAGGCGGTCTTCCTGCCGGAGTGATCCGCACGCGGGGGGGCGGTTTTCCACCCCCCGCGCCGGACATGCTTTTGAAATAACGCGAGCAAATCAAAGGTTCACATGAAGAACGCTTCAATGAACCGCGTGGAGCGTTTCGGTATTCCCGGCTCCCGCGCGCTTGTCCGCTTGCGCGCCGACTTTCGTGACGACCGGCTCGACCCAGTTGCCCGTCACTTCATAGTCATACGAAAACATTTTTTCGATCGGGTCGCCCAACACCTTTTGCGCCAGATAAGCCACCGCTCCCGCCGCCGGGTTGACGACTGCGGCGCCTATGGCAACCGACTCGGTCAAGGTCGGGCGCACCGTTACCCGCAAATCCTGGGTCTCGGTGGTGATGTCGGCCTGGCCTTTCATCAGCACACGCGCCGCCGGGCCGACGAGTGCAATCTTGTCTGTGCGCATCACGCCATTGGAAACCGCGATCTTCCCGGCAATGGTGGAAAACACAAAGCCGTCGGAAAACACGTCGCGGAAGTCGAGCGTCACCCGCCGCGGCAGGGCTTGCAGGCTGAGAATGCCCAGCAACCGCCCGACACCGGGTTCGAGGCGCTCGAAACGACCATTTTCGACATTGAGTTCGAGCAGGCCCGAGAGCGTCGGGTAGTCGATGCCGGTGGGCGCGCCCTTCCATTCCAGTTGCCCGGCAAGTTTCGCCTTTCCGCCACGGACGATATTGGAATAGCCCATCGCACCCGCGAAAGTACCGGCATCGGAAGTCGTCAAGATGAAATCGAATTTGCTGCGCCGCTCGACAGGCCGCCAGACGCCGCTGCCAGTCAACTGTGTTTCGGGGCGGTAGGCGGCAAAGCTGTCCAGCCGCCAGCCGCCATTCTGATTGGATGCCAGCACTTCGAGTTGCCCCAGTTCGCGTCCGGCAACGGCGAAGCGTTCCGCCCGCACATCGAGGCCGGGCAGATGCTTGGGGGGCGGATTGTTGTCACTCCCGCCCGCATCGTCCGTCAACACCAAGCGGCGCAGGCGCGCCTTCAACATGCCATCATCGTCGCGCCGCCAATCTATCTTGCCTTGCGCTTCGACGCTCTCCAAATCGGCCCGCCAACCGCCGTCGTCGAACTTCATGCGCAATTTCAAATCGGAGAACGCGCGGCCAAAGGCGCGCAAACGCCGGGCGTCGAGCGAGACATTCGCCAGAGGCAAGTTCAAGCCGCCGCCGTTTTCGCCCAACGACCATTGCCAGGCGTCGACATCCAGCACATCGAACGAAGCCGCGACGTCGACGCCGGTCTCGGGCAGCATCGAGGGCTGGTTCAGGCCCACGCCGCCACGCAGTACACCGGCTGCATCCTGCACGAGCAGGACGTTCAGCCAGTAGCCCAGTTTTGCCGTAAACAGCCGTGGTTTGTCCCCGCCCGGCGAAACCGCTTCGATTTCCAGGGGCAAAAGGCTGTCGGCTTCCTTGGCAAAGGGCGCGGGAAGGCGCGAATGCAATCCTTTGAGGTTGGATTGCACGGCAAGACGATGACCATCCTTGCCAACGCTGAATTCGGCCCGCCAGTCCGCCGTCCCGCCAAGCCAGCCCAGCAGCGGCCAGGCCATGGATTTACGGGCCGCCGTGGCGTCAGCCCGCCCTTGCGCGTGCAATTCCAAGCCGACAGCTCCTGTCTTGCCTTCCAGCAGGAACGGCCCGCCGAGCAGGCGACCCCGAATGGCGGGGATGTTCAAGCTTGCGTCGGTAAAGTTCAAGCCGCCTTCGGCAGACTCCAGCACCAGCCCGCCATCGCCCAGATAAACTCGGTTGCCGGTAAAACGGTAGTCACCGGCAACTTGGGTGGCGGCGAGATCGCGCACGGGAATCGTCAAATCCAGATTGAGATGCCCGTCGCCCTCGGCCCGCAACGGACCAGGAAAGCCTTGCAGGCGCGCGGACAGGGGGCTTTCGGCAACGTAGCGCATGAAGTCGACGCTCGGTCCCCTGGCGATGCCCTTTATCGACACGACGCCGAGGCCGAAATCGGCAATCCGGACGTGCACGGGTTCCAGCCGTGCACCGAAAATACGGCCCTGCCGGGCATCTATCGTGACGCCCGGCCCCTCGAAACGGAGACTGGCTTCGATGTCTTCCGCCACGGGCCAGCCAGCGGCGTAATCGAGACGGCCATTATTCGCTTCGATTTGCACCAGGAACTTTCCCCGTCCGTTCCGGAAGGGAAAATCGCGCATCGGCCCTTTCAGTGCCAGCATCACGCTGGTCACGTTGGCTTGCAGGATGCCGCTTTTTACCCAGTTGTAAGCGTTCTGGCCCGCAACGAGGGGGATGTAACGCCACACCGCGCCGCCTTCAGCCCGCGTCAAATTGCCAGTCAGGTCGATGTCACCGGGGCCGCCCTCGTTTGCTGGCCAGTAACGCCCGGATACCGTACCCGCCGCGTCGCTGTTGGCGAAACTGGCATTGTCCAGGATGACCGCCAGCCGCCCGTCCTCGCGCCGCCAGCCGCCTTTGACTTCCAAGCTGGCGAACGGAACGCGCGAATTTTCAAATACCCTGGGCAGGTCGAGATACGCATCGCGGCTGGAGATATTAAAACGCCCCGACTTCCCGTCGCCTTCGATCCAACCCGACACGCCGTTCATGCCGGGAACGAGGCCGCGCGCGGTAAGGCCGATGTTCTCGAAGTTCGCCTTCAGCGACCATCCTCGTGACGCGGCGCCGTCGCCTTCCCAATCAAGCGCCAGTTCCCGCACATGCCCTTTGGGTGCGAATTCAGTCAGGTACGCGTTCGCTTCCTTGCCGAGCGGCAAGTATCCGGCCAGCGCGGCGAGCGCGGCCAAATCGAGCGACGAGGCCGAAAAAGCGCCCCCAACCACCGTCGCATTCTCGCCATGGCGCAGGCGGACATCGAAATCCGTGGGGTCGAGCGCCTTGCCGCCCCCAGCGTCTAGCCACAGACTGCGCGCGCCGAATCCGATGCCGTCGGGCAGGCGACGCCATTGCAGGCGGCCACCGAGACGGTTGAGCCGCAAGGGCGGCAGGTCGGCGGCCAGCGTGGTTTCGACATTGTCCAAGCTGAGATCCGCGCTCGCGTTGATCGTGCCATCGCCATCGCTGTCGAGCCACAAGCGCACGCTGCCACGGCCTTTGCAGGGAAACGGATAATCCACCCACGGCAGCCAGCCGCCGAGATCGGCGCCTTCGACGCCCACCTGGAGGCGTCCGGAAACTTCCGCCAGCGCGCCGGAACCGTAATGGCTCAGATCCCCGCTCACGTCCAGCGCCGTCGCCAGAGCGGCGGGCGGCCGCGCCCTGAGTTCAAAGCGATGCCGGACAAGACCGCGGTTGAACACAAACTGCGCATCATCCAGGCGCAGCGGCGGCGCGCCGCGCAACTCGTCGTTCCAGACCAGGGCGGCATCGCGCACCACAACGCTGTATTGCTCGAACAGCCAGGCGAGCGGGTCGCCCCCGTCGCCGCGCGGCTCGATGCGAATACCCGCCACGGTGAAAACGCCATCCTTGCCGCGCCCCAGTTCAACCGAGGGGGCGACGATCTCCAGGCTGTGGAAATACGGCATCCAACGCAACAGCGAGCGCCATGCCACCGTGGCCTCCACCCGCTCCAGCCGCAGCACCGCGCGTTCTCCGGCATGCATCGTCAAACCGCCCAGACGCAGCCTGGGGCGCGGGCCTGCCCAATCCACGGCCAAGCTGTCGATACTCACCGGCACGCCGCTCGCACGGGAAAGTTCAGCGGCCACCCACTCCCGATGCTCGCCCAACCAGGGGAAAAGCCAGGCGCGCGAAACGGCAAAAGCGCCGCCGCACACGAAAGCGAGCAGCAGGAACGAAACCCCCAACACGCGCAACCGCCGCGCGCCATGTTTGCGCGCGCGCGCGGGTTTTTCAACAAGGGGAGGAACAACAGCATTCATATCAGTATCATTACCGCGCGAAACCCGACACCAGAACCGTTCATTCTATCAACGCTGGAAGCCGCCTCCCATGCCATTGAACCTTGCCGCACCAGAAATAATCGCCCGCGCCGCGCGTCAGTCCCGCTTCCTGCAAAGAACGCTCGACAGCCGCCCATGGCTTGCCAAATGCCTGGCCGAAGGATTGGCGCGCAAGCTCGACGGCAATGCCATGCGCACCTTCATTGCCAGCCATGGCGATGACGAAGCCAGCCTGCGCCCTGCCCTGCGCCAGCTACGCGCCTGGGTACTGTGCCACCTGATCGTGCGCGACCTCGCCGGGCTGGCCAACCTGGCCGAAGTCACGGAAACCATGACCGCGCTGGCCGAAACCGCCGTCGCCCACGCCCACGGCGTATTGCGCGCGGCACTGGGCGCGCGTTACGGCACGCCGCGCTCGCCGGACGGAACAGAACAGGTCATGCTCATCATCGGCATGGGCAAGCTCGGTGGACGCGAACTCAACGTCAGCTCCGACGTCGACCTCATCTTCCTTTACCCCGAGGACGGCAACACCGACGGCCCGAAAACCCTCAGCAATTTCGAGTTTTTCGAACGCCTGGGCAAACAGATCATCGCCGCGCTGGCCGAAATCACCGAGCACGGACAGGTTTTCCGCGTCGACATGCGCCTGCGCCCCAATGGCGATTCCGGCCCGCTTGTCGCCAGCCTGGACATGCTGGAAAACTACTTCGTCACCCAGGGCCGGGAGTGGGAACGCTACGCCTGGATCAAGGCCCGCCCTCTTGTCGGCGAAAAAACGGAAGTCCTCCAGGCCATCGTCCGTCCCTTCGTATTCCGCAAATACCTCGACTTCGGCGCGATTGGCGCCATGCGCGAACTTCACGCCCAAATCCGACGCGAAGTTGCCCGCCGCGACCGCGCCAACAACATCAAGCTCGGCCCCGGCGGCATCCGCGAAATCGAATTCATCGCCCAGGTATTCCAACTCATCCGCGGCGGGCGCGACCAGGCATTGCAAGTGCGCCCTACTCTCCAGGTGCTTGGTCGCCTTGCCGAACGCGGCATCCTCAAGGGCGAAGCCGTCGCGGAACTCGGCGACGCCTACGTGTTCCTGCGCCGGCTCGAACACCGGCTGCAATACCTCGACGACGCCCAGACCCACGACCTGCCCGCCAACGGCAATGACCAGGGCCTGATCGCCGAAACCATGCGTTTTGCCGACTACCCCGCGCTGCTCGACACCCTGGAGCGCCACCGCGCCACCGTCAGCCAACATTTCGAGACGGTATTCGGCGAACCGGACGACGCGGAGGACGACCCGCACGACATCGCCGACATCTGGCGGAATATCACCGAGGGCGATGAAGCCGCCGCCATGCTCGCCCGACTTGGCTACCGCGACCCGGATACTGCCGCCGCGCGGCTGGCCGCCCTGCGCACGGGCGCGCGCTACCGCCAGCTTCCCGACAACATCCGCGCCCGGCTCGACGGCCTCATGCCCCGCCTAATCGCCATCGCCGCCACCGTCCGCAACCCCTGCGACGCGCTGGCGCGCTGCCTCGACCTGCTCGACAGCATCGCCCGGCGCGGCGCCTACCTCGCCCTGCTCCAGCAATACCCGCAAGCCCTGCGCCGGGTCGTCGACCTCGCCGACGCCTCGCACTGGGCCGCCCAATACCTGTGCCGCCATCCTATCCTGCTCGACGAACTGCTCGACGGCAGCGAGCAGGAAAACGCCCCTGACTGGCCGCGATTCAAGCTCGAACTGGCCGCCGAACTCGATACCATCGAACCGGACATGGAACGGCAAATGGACTTGATGCGCGAGCGGCATCATATCCAGGTCTTTCGCCTGCTCATCCAGGACATCGCCGGGTTGCTCAGCGTCGAAAAACTCGCCGACCACCTCTCGATGCTGGCCGACATCATGCTCGAGCTGGCCATCACCCTGTGCTGGCGCAAAATCAGGAACCGCCACCGTGACGCTCCCCGCTTCGCCGTCATCGGCTACGGCAAACTCGGTGGCAAGGAACTGGGCTACGCCTCGGATCTCGACCTGATTTTCCTCTACGACGACGAAGCCCCCGAAGCGGGCGAACGCTATGCCCGGCTCGCGCAGCGGGTCAGCTCATGGTTATCGAGCCGCACCGCCGCGGGCATCCTTTTCGAGACCGATTTGCGCCTGCGCCCCAATGGCGACGCCGGCCTCGTCGCCTGCTCGCTCGCCGCCTTCCGCGAATACCAGATCAAATCCGCCTGGGCCTGGGAACACCAAGCGCTGACCCGCGCCCGCCACACCGCAGGCGACCCGGCGCTTGGCGAAGCCTTCGAGCGCATCCGCGACGAAATCCTGCGCCTGCCGCGCGACCCGCAAACCTTGCGCGCCGAAGTCATCGCCATGCGCAACAAAATGCGCGCCGCCCACGCAGGCAAGAGCGCGCTCTTCGACCTCAAACATGACGCCGGCGGACTGGTCGACGTCGAATTCCTCATCCAATACCTGGTACTCGGCCACGCCCACGATCATCCTGAACTAACACGCAACCTCGGCAACATCGCCCTCCTCGGCATTGCCGCCGACCTCGGCCTGATCCCCGCCAGCCTCGCCGCCGCCTGCGCCGATAGCTATCGCGGCCTGCGCCAGTTGCAACACCGCCAGCGCCTCAACGACCGACCTTCCCGCATCCCCCCCGCCGAAGCCGACGCTCTGCGCGAGCCGGTGCGGGCGCTATGGCGGGAAGTGTTCGACGAAGAATAATGCCGCCGAGTTGAACAGTTCAACGAACGCCTCACCGTTACCGTACCGCCGGTATCCAGGGAAACTCCGGGCCGCTTTGAAGACTTCACTCGGCCTTGTCTTATGGCACGCGCCTTGCATGCATTCGCCCGGACACAGACAGACAAAGGCGAAGGCCATGGCGATTCCGGTTTCCAACAACATGTCGAAGCTCGCCGACTCCGGCACGGCGTTCAATACCGACACCCTCCGTAACGACGCGGGAACGGGCAGCAGTTTTCCCGATCTGCTGCGCAGCCAGATTCAACCCGCCAATAATGCCCCCAGCCCCGCTCCGGCGGCGGACGTTGCGCGCGCACGCCAGCCGGATCGCACCCCACCGCACGAGCCTTCGCATGCCCCCGCCTCCACATCATCAACCCGGCAAGACCCGGCGCACGGCATGCCGCCGCAACACGCCGGCAAACACGGCAGGCAGCCCGTTGGCGAAAAACCGCAGGACGGCGCAACCGTCCCGGCCGGCGGCGAGCTTTGCGAAATGGTCTCAAGCCCTGGCGACACAGTGGCGGACGATGCCGCGCCGGATGACGCAATCCCGGACAACGTCGTTGCCGCCCTCACCGAGACGCCCACCCAGACCGTCGATACCGTCGTCACTTTGGTTTTACCGGCAACGATTGCCGCTCTGCCAGAGACGCTTGCGAAAAAAATACTGGCCGACGCGGACAACCCCACGGCGGAAGATACTGGCATTACCGGCATCGAAACGCCTCCCCGCAACGCCAAACGGCACTGGCGCGCCGCCATGGCGTCCAACACCGCTGCGGATCCCGCCGGAAGCGGCACGACCGGCAAAACGGCAAACGCTAGCATGACTTCAGTATTAACCGCGCCGCCTCCGGACAGCCAGGCGGCGAACATTCCCAGCCCGCGGGCGGACGCTCTCATGGCAAGCGCGAGTGCGGGCATGGGCGCGCAAACCGCCACGGCGGACGCCAGCCTTGCATCCGCTCCAATGCCGAACGCCTTGCGGACACCCACCCAGGAAAGCATCGCCCCCCTCCGGTTCGCCATCCCCTCTACCACAGGACAGCGCGCCTGGGCTGAAGAAGTCGGCAACAAGATAATGTGGATGCTCGGGCGGGCCGAAAGCCGGGCCGAACTCATCCTCACCCCGCCTCACCTCGGCAGGGTGGAAGTCTCGATCAACCTCAACGGCGACCAGACCACGGCCCAATTCGTCGCCTCCTCGCAGACGGCCCGCGAGGCGCTGGAACAGGCCATGCCCCGCCTGCGCGAATTGCTCGCCCAGGCGGGGATCGACCTTGGCAGCGCCAGCGTCGATACTTCCGCTGAAGGCCAGGCACGGGATGACGATACCGCCCGCGCGGCCCGTCACGCCGGCTCCGGCAACGCGGGAAATGATGACGGCAATGACGATGCCACGGGCGTCACATCCGCGAATTGGACAAGACTGGATAATGGACTCATCGACACCTTCGCCTGAAGCCATCGAATAAGGGGCGCTCCGTCCCACTTTTCCTCGCTTGGCGGGCGGCGTCGGCAAGTGATAATCCCGCGCAGGAAAGGAGAATCCAGATGGCGCAAGCAGCCCCCCCCGCCAAACAGGACGCCGCGGCGGCAACGCCCGCGCCCAAACGCAGCGCCAAGCTGCTGTTGATTATCGTGCTGGTCGCGGTATTCGTGCTTTTGATCGCGGTACTGGGCGTCGCCGCCCTGATGGTCATGAAAAAAAACAGCGGCAAGCACGATACCGCCACGCCGCCGCCCATCCCGGAAGCCAGCGTCTTCAACCTCAACAAGCCGCCGGTGTTCGCGCAGATCGACCCTTTCACCGTCGATCTGCGCGGCGAAAACGGCGAGGAAAGCCATTACCTGCAAACGGTCATCGCCCTGCGGGTGGCCGATCAGCACACCGCCGACGCACTCAAGGGCTGGATGCCCGAGATCCGGCACCGCATCAACATAATCCTCTCGTCGAAACGGCCCGAGGACATACAAAGCAGCGCGTCCCGAGAGGCGCTGGCAAACGAAATACAGGAGCAAGTCAACACCCTGCTCGGCGCCCCGCCTCCGCCGCCGGGTTCCCTGCTCACGGCGCAGCCGCCGATCCAGGCGGTGCTGTTCAATTCTTTCATCATCCAGTGAAGGCCGTATCGTGGCTTCGGATTTTCTCTCGCAAGAAGAAGTCGACGCCCTGCTGCGCGGCGTAAACGGCGAAACCGACGAACCCGCCGTCACCGAGGAGCAGCAGGGCGGCGTCCGGGCCTACAACATGGCCACCCAGGAGCGCATCGTGCGTGGGCGCATGCCCACCATGGAGCTTATCAACGAACGCTTTTCGCGTTACCTGAGGATTGGGTTCTTCAATTACATGCACCGCAATGTCGAAGTTTCGGTCGGCCCGATCAAGGTGCAGAAATATGCCGAATTCGTGCGCAACCTGGTCGTGCCCACCAATCTCAACCTCGTGTTGGCCAAGCCGCTGCGGGGCACCGGGCTGGTGGTGTTCGAGCCGACGCTGGTCTTCATCATCATCGACAACATGTTCGGCGGCGACGGGCGTTTCCACACCCGCGTCGAAGGCCGCGATTTCACCCAAACCGAGCAGCGCATCATCCAGGGCATGCTCGATGTGGTATTCACCGAATACAGCAAGGCATGGGCGCCGGTTTTCCGCCTCGATCTCGAATATGTGCGCTCGGAAATGAATTCGCAATTCGCCAATATCGCCACGCCGTCCGAAATCGTGGTCGCCACGGCCTTCACGCTGGAAATGGGGGACGTCCAGGCCGAAATGCACATCTGCTTTCCCTATTCGATGCTGGAGCCGATCCGCGACCTGCTTTATTCGACGATGCAAAGCGACCATCTCACCCAGGACAGGCGCTGGGTCAATCTGTTGTCGCAGGAATTGCAGAGCGCGGAAATCGAACTGGTCTGCAATCTCGGCACGGCCAGCGCCACCTTGCGCGACATCGTCAATATGCGCGTCGGGGACGTAATCCCGCTCGACGTCCCGCCGCTTCTGCAAGCGACGGTCGACGAAGTACCCGTATTCGAATGCCGCTCCGGCACACGGGACCGGCAATACGCGATCATGGTCGAACGCATGATCGGCAGCAGCGAACCCCTCAACAAGTTAGCGGGAGGCATCAATAATGGCTGATGACGAAAACATTGAAACGCCAGTCGCCGAGGACGATTGGGCTGCGGCCATGCAGGAACAGGCCGCGGGCGCGGAAAGCGAAGGCGACGGCTCCGCCGAGGACGACTGGGCGGCAGCCATGCAGGAGCAAGCCGAGCACGAAAGCAAGCTCGATCCCGAAGCGGCGCAGGTCGCCGCCGATCTTGCCTCCGCCGCTGGCGAGTCGCCCTACCAGGCCAAACCGGCAAGCCAGCTTTTCGAGGATCTGGGCAACGGCGGGCCAAAACCCAATTCGCTCAACGATTTCAACATGATCCTCGACATTCCTGTACAGATTACCGTCGAACTGGGCCGCACCAAGCTCTCGATCCGCAATCTACTGCAACTGGCGCACGGCTCGGTCGTGGAACTCGACGGTCTGGCCGGCGAGCCGATGGATGTGCTCATCAACGGCACCCTGATCGCGCAGGGCGAAGTCGTGGTTGTCAACGACAAATTCGGCATTCGCCTCACCGACATCATCACCCCCGCTGAACGCATACGGAAAATCCACCACTAACCGATCCCGTAAATACGTCGGCCACGCCATGAACGCTTCCGTCCCTGTTCCGGTACGCCCGCCGCGTGCACATCCCGCGCCCGCGATTTTCACGCTGGCGTTGGCCTTCGCCCTTCCCGGCCAGTGCCTCGCCGACGCGCAGGCGTCTCCGGCTCCCGACGCATTCGCCAACGTCGGGCAAATGCTGTCCGGTCTGCTGGCCGTGCTCGTCCTTCTCATTGCCGCCCTCTGGCTGCTGAAGCGTTTCTCCACGCCCGCGCGCGGCAACGCCTTGCTGCGCGTCATCGCCGCCGCCGCGGTCGGCCCGCGCGAACGGGCGGTGCTACTCGAAGCGGGCGGCAAAATCATCCTGCTCGGCGTCACCTCGAACAACGTGCACACCCTGCACGTTTTCGGGCGCGATGAATTCGACCTGCCCGCCGCCGTCCCGGCATCGCCCGCCGCCACCTTCGCCAGCCGTCTACGCCAAGCCTTGAAAGGACGCCGCGATGCGGGCTAAACCCTTCCTCGCCGCCGCGTTCCTCCTCGCCCTTGCGCCGCTGGCCGTCTGCGCGCAGGAGATGGATTTACCCGGCCTGCCCGCGTTCGCCGCCACCCCCGGCCCCGGCGGCGCGACCACCTACAGCCTGTCGGTACAAACCCTGCTGCTGCTCACGCTCCTGAGCTTCATCCCGGCGATGGTGCTGATGATGACGAGCTTCACCCGTATCATCATCGTCCTTGCCCTGATGCGCCAGGCCATGGGCACCCAGACCTCGCCGCCCAACCAGGTTTTGCTCGGGCTGGCGCTTTTCCTCACCTTTTTCATCATGTCTCCCGTGGCGCAGCAGGTCTATACCGACGCCTACCGCCCGATGTCCGAAGGCAGCATCGGTCTCGACCAGGCGCTGGCGCGCGCATCCGTGCCGATGCGCGCCTTCATGCTGCACCAGATCCGCGAATCCGACCTTTCCCTTTTCACCGAAATGGCGAAAGTCGAGCCGGTCGAAAAAGCCGAAGACCTGCCGATGCGCGTCATCATCCCCGCCTTCATCACCTCGGAAGTCAAGACCGCTTTCCAGATCGGCTTCATCGTTTTCATCCCCTTCATCATCATCGACATGGTGGTCGCCTCGGTACTGATGTCGATGGGGATGATGATGATGTCGCCGATCATCGTCTCCCTGCCCTTCAAACTCATGCTGTTCGTGCTCGTCGACGGCTGGAGCCTCATCATCGGCTCGCTGGTGCGAAGCTTCGCCGCCGCCTAGGAATCCCGCCATGACCCCTACCGCCGTCATCGACCTGGGCCGCCAGGCCGTCGAAATCACCCTGCTGGTATCGGCCCCCCTCTTTCTCGCGGCACTCATCACCGGCCTCATCGTCAGCATCTTCCAAGCCGCCACCCAGATCAACGAAATGACATTGACCTTCGTCCCCAAGGTCGTGGCGATCTTCATCACCCTGGTGCTGGCGGGGCCGTGGATGATTACGATGATTACAGACTTCATGCGACGGATCTTCAGCGGCATCCCGGCGATGATCGGCTGAAGGACACTAATGCTCAGCGTCACCTCCGCCCAGCTCGACGCCTGGCTGGCGGCGTTCATGTTTCCGTTCGTGCGCCTGCTCGGGCTGCTCATGGCCGCCCCGGTCTTTTCCGCGCGAGGCATGCCGGTGCGCGTCCGGCTCGCCGTGGGCCTCGGCATCGCCCTTGCCATCGTCCCCGCCGCGCCGCCGATGCCGGACATCGCGCCGGGATCGGGCATCGGCCTTCTCATCATGGGCGAACAGGTTTTCATCGGCGCGGCCATCGGCTTCGTCATCCGCCTCATCTTCGCCGCCATCGACCTTGCCGGTTCCTTCATCGGCATGCAGATGGGCCTCTCCTTCGCCCTGTTCTTCGATCCCAATTCCGGCGGCCAGAGCGCGGTGCTCGCCGACTTCATGAGCATGGTCGCCACCCTGCTTTTCCTTGCGCTGGACGGCCATCTGGTCATGATCCGCCTGCTGGCGTACAGCTTTGAATGGCTGCCGGTCGGCGCGGGCCTCGCGGGCCACGGCTGGAGCCTCATCCCCCGCGCGGGCGCGGCTATCTTCTCCACCGGCCTGCTGCTCTCGCTGCCGCTCCTCGCGGTACTGCTCGTCACCAACGCCGCCCTCGGCGTCCTCACCCGCGCCGCGCCCCAGCTCAACCTTTTCGCCATCGGCTTCCCAGTCACGATGATAATGGGCTTTTCCGCCCTCATCCTCCTCATGAACAATTTCGGGCCGGTAGTGCAAAACCTGTTCGAGCATGGTTTCGAGGCCGTACCGGCGCTGCTTGAGGCGCTCTCGCCGACGGTGAAATGAAGCATGCAACACCCCATTCCGGCATAAGAAAAGCGGTTTTTATTCGTTAGCCCTCGGGTTGGCACTGATAAGCTTCGCGGGTTTTCTGCTAACCCTTCCACTCCCGCGTTCCCGCACATCATGAGCACACAAAGACTTCTCAGCTTCGTCCAGGATATTACCCGCCTGCTGGAAACCCATCCCGCCGAGTCCGTCATCCTCACCGAAGGCAAGCAGTTCGTCGCCCGGCTGGTCGAAAAGGACGACTGGCTGCCGGACGAATTCGCCCGCCCTCACCCCGACCATTACCAGCAATACCTGCTCTACGCCGATCCATTCGACCGCCTTTCCATCGTCAGCTTCGTATGGGGGCCAGGCCAGAAAACGCCGGTGCACGACCACCTGACCTGGGGCATCGTCGGCGGCCTGCGCGGCGAAGAGCGCGAAGTCACTTACCGCAGACAAAACGGCGGCGGCTATGAAGTCACGGGCGACGGCGTGCTGCTGCCGGGCCAGACAACAGCCGTCTCGCCAACCATCGGCGACGTGCATGCCGTCTCCAACAACCTCGCCGACCGCGCCTCGATCAGCATCCACGTCTATGGCAAAAACATCGGGCGCGTCAACCGCCATGTGTTCGATCCCGCTTCCGGCGCCGAAAAAGCATTCGTCTCGGGCTACGTCAACGCCGTCGTTCCCAATCTGTGGAGTTGATGAGGGCTGTGAGTCTGGCACAGCCGCCCTGTAGCCATTACGAGGCGATTCGCACCGCATTGCTGGCGCGGCGCGAAATCGCACTGCTCGACGTGCGCGAAGAAGACCCGCACGCCCAGAGCCATCCCCTGTTCGCCGCGCATCTCAGCCTCTCCCGGCTGGAACTGGAAGCTTTCGCCAAACTGCCGCGCCGCGACGTTCCCATCGTCACACTCGACAACGGCGAAGGCTTGGCGGCGCGAGCGGCACGCAAACTGACCGAACTCGGCTACACCAAGGTTTCCGTGCTCGAAGGCGGCATCGAAGGCTGGCGGGCGGCGGGCGGCGAACTTTTCCGCGACGTCAATGCCCCGAGCAAAGCGTTCGGCGAACTACTGGACGCTACCCTGCACACGCCTTCGCTGCCCGCCGAAGAAGTCCGGGCGCTGCTCGACGCAAACGCCGACGCGCTCGTGGTCGACGTCCGCCGTTTCGACGAATACCAGGCCATGAACATCCCCGGCTCGATCAACGTGCCCGGCGCGGAACTGGTCTTGCGCGTACCCGAACTCGCGCCGAACCCCCAAACCCGCGTCATCGTCAATTGCGCCGGGCGCACGCGCGGCATCGTCGGCGCGCAATCGCTTATCAATGCTGGGTTGCCCAACCCGGTCGCCGCGCTCCGCAACGGCACCATCGGCTGGACGCTGGCCGGTTTCGGACAAAATCTCGAACACGGGCAGACGCGCCGTTTTCGCCCGGTTCCCGACTCCCTCCGCGCCGCGGGCGCGACGCGGGCGCACGCGCTCGCCGAACGCGCGGGCGTCAAATGGGCCACGCTCGCCGACATCGACCCCTGGCATGCCCAGGATGTCCGTACCACCTACTTCATCGACGTGCGTGATCCGGCGGAATACCTCGCGGGCCACCTCCCCGATTTTCGCTCCGTACCTGGCGGCCAGCTCGTGCAAGAAACCGAGATGACCGCCGCCGTGCGCGGCGCGCGCATCGTACTTGCCGACGACGACGGCGTGCGCGCCAACATGACTGCCTCATGGCTTGCACAAATGGACTGGGACGTTTACGTACTCACGCCGCCCCCGCCCGCCGCGTGGTCGGAAACCGGCCCCTGGCAAGCGCCGCGCCCCCCCGTACCCGAAGCGCGCCGCATCGGCCCGCAAACCCTGCGCGAGTGGCTGAACTCCCCCGACGCGCCCGTGGTCATCGACCTCACTGCCCACGCCAACTACCATCGCGGTCACATTCCCGGCGCATGGTACGCACTGCGCGCGCAATACCGGGAGGCACTCGCCAGACTGCCCAAGGCAAGGCGCTACGTCCTCACCTGCCTCTCCGGCCTGCTCGCTGACTATTCCCACGCCGAACTTGCCGCCCTGGTCGAAGGCGACGTTTACGTGCTCGACGGTGGCACCAATGCCTGGAAAGCCGCGGGACTGCCGCTGGAAACCCAGGAACGCCTCGCCAGCCCGCCCATCGACCGTTACCGCCGCCCCTACGAGGGTACCGGCAACAGCGCCGAGGCAATGCAGGCTTATCTCGACTGGGAATACGGACTCGTCGAACAACTGAAACGGGACGGCACGCACCATTTCCGGGTGATCTGAAACGGGCGCGAACTGGCACGCTATCGTCCAGTGTGCCGAACAGCATATCCAGATACTTGACCGTCACGAAATCCCCAGGGAAGAACGGGCAATTCTGGAACCCCGCCTGGTAATACTACGCGGCAAGTTCCGGGATTGTCCTCCGGCAAGGTTTTATGAAATTCCCGTAAAGGAACCCTATTCCGCGGTGATCGCTGCATCGAAGCGGATGGCGCGCTCCGTCCTGAGCCTGTCGAAAAGAATCATGTAGCAAAGTTCGCGGGTATTGACCGCGACGATCTTGCCCGCGCCGAAAACGGGGTGAACCACCCGATCTCCAGATGCGAAAACGGCGCAGCGCGCATTCAGGGCAGCTTCATCGAGACGGACATGGGCGCGGGCGCCTTCCTCAAGCCGCCGGTCGAGCGGCACGACGTAATCCAGATGTTCCGCGCCCATCTCGAAAATGAATCTCGATGGATACTTGAAAAGACCGTCATGCGCCGCGCCTTCGGCATCCGATAAATAAAGACGGGCCGTTGCGCGGGTCATCGCTACATAGGCGAGCCGCCGTTCCTCTTCCATTTCTTCAGGCGCGCCAACGCGCCGACCCGGAAAAATCCCTTCATTCAGGCCGCAAAGGAAAACATGGGGAAATTCCATTCCCTTGGCGGCGTGGATGCTCATAAGCTTTATCGTATCGGGACGGTCGCCGTTGTCGAGATTGGTGAATAACGCGACCCTATCGAGGAAATCTTCAAGCGTGCCGTCCTCATCCGCGTCCATGGCGGCGATGGCGCGCTTGAGTTCCGCCACGTTGTCAAGCCGTTCCTGGTCGCCTTGCAGACGCAGGAGTTCTTCGTAGCCCGTCAGGTCGAGCAACCTTTGCAGAACGTCGCCTATCCGCATCCCCACCCGGCATGCGCGAAGATGTTCGATGGCGTCAAGATATTGCCGCGCCTGCGTACCCGCAAGGAGGGGCGTATGCAGATTTTCTTTCAGCGCGTCGAAAAGGGAAAGATTCCGCGTCTCTGCGTAAGTTTTCAGGGCATCCAGTTTCTTTTTACCAATCTTGCGCGGCGGGGTGTTGACCGTGCGCAGGAAGGCAAGATCGTCGCCCGCGGTCAGCATGCGCAAATACGAAACGATATCCTTGATTTCCTTGCGCCCGTAAAACTCGATACCGCTGTAGATCCGGTAAGGTATCGCCTTGTCGACAAGAGATTCTTCCAGCGCGCGGGAGAGGTAGTGCGCGCGATAGAGAATGGCAATGTCGCCCAGCGCAGCGCCATTCGCGCACAGGGCCGCGATTCGTGAAACGATCCATGCAGCTTCATCACACTCATTCTTGGCGTGGAAATAAAGCGGCTTTTCTCCGCTGGCCTTGACCGCTGTCAGCGGCTTGGGAAAGCGCGCGGTGTTCCTGGCGATCAACGCCCCGGCTGCGGCCAGTATTTCGGGCGGCGAACGATAATTGGCGGAAAGGACCAGGGTCTGCGATGCCGGATATTCTCGGTCGAAATCGAGAAAGAACCGGGTATGCGAGCCTCGCCAGGCATAAATCGTCTGGTCGGGATCGCCGACGATGAAAAGGTTGCCGTGCTTTTCGGCGAGGATGCGCGCAATACCATATTGACGGGCGCTGACGTCCTGGAATTCGTCCACCATGACGTATTGCATCCGCTCCGCCCATTTCCGGCGAATATCCGGAAAGCGGTCGAGAATATAGGCGGCGAAATTTATCAGATCATTGAAATCGCAGCCGAAACATTTCTTTTGTTCATAGAGATAGCGAAGAAAGATTTCCTCGTCACGGTTGCTCGCATGCAATGCCCGTTCGCGCAAGGCTTCATTATCCAGTTCATGAATGTCGGCGATGTAATTCACGGCAAAAAGTTTCCGGGCCTCCAGCACTTCGTCCAGCGTGCGCTGGATGGTGGTGTCACGCAAACCGAGACCCATGTCGGCGAATATCCTGAGCAGAATTTGTTTCTGATCTTCGACGTCGAGAATGAGGAAATTCTTCGGGTAATTGAGAACGTGAATGTCTTCCTTGAGCAATTGCACGCAAAAGGCATGAAAAGTGCAAATGAGGCCAAGATCGCGGTCGCCGAGCGCCGCCCGCACCCGGCGTTTCATTTCACTGGCTGCGCGATTGCTGAAGGTGGCGCAAAGAATATTTCTGGGCGCAATGCCGAGCGTGGAAACCAGGTGACAATAACGCGCGGCGAGGGCGCGGGTTTTTCCCGTTCCTGGCCCGGCGATGACACGCAAGGCTCCTTCGGTGGTTTCCGCCGCCTGCCGCTGCGCCTGGTTCAACCCGCCGGGGAAATCACTCTCCCGCACGCCGTTCGCTTCCCGTCGGGTCGCCCCCGGCTTCGGCCCGCGCCCGCATGCGCGCAAGTTTGCGCGGACAGGGACTATCGCAATCGCATTCCAACCCAAGCGAGGCGAGGCCGCCGCAACTGCCGGTGATCGGACGGCGTCCGAAGATGACGCCGATGGCCATGGCGGCAACGACGGCGAGAATGACAAGAAAGGTGACGATGAGGGTATTCATGGCAGGAACGTTCCGTCGAAGGCGGCAAGGCGTCAACGATACCCCGCCTCCGCGCCCTATCAAAGGATGAACGAGCCGCCGGGAACCCCGCCCGCCGCTTCCAGGCGACTGATGGTCGATGCGAGATCGAGTCCGGTTTCGCGTTTGAGCGTCGTCGCACGTTTGCGCAATTCCATGATCGTGCGTGAAACCCGCTCGCCCGCCACGGCAAAAATGATGACATTACCATTATCGCAAAGAGGGAAAGGCTCCGCCCGCCCATCGAACGCATCGACGATCCGCGCCACACTGGCCGCGTGCCCGCGTGCGCGTCCGAGCAGGTTGTAGGCCGCCAGCCCCTCGCCGGAAAGCCTTGCCCGCACGGCACAATGAAAGGGCGCGGTATCCAGCGCGCCGGTGCGCGCCCTGCCGTCGTAACCATCGACAAACACATAGTCATAGCGCGTCCCGCAGGTGAGTACATATTGCGCACCATCGCCGATGTGAATGCTGAAACGTTCGTTTTCCGGCGGCAGATGGAAGAACTGGCGCGCGGCCGCCACGACTTCCGGCTCGATTTCAACCACGTCGATGTGTGCCAGCGGGCAATGTCGATGAACGAATTTCGCAAGCGAAGCCGCGCCGAGTCCGATGAGCAATATCCGTTGCGGCCACAGTCCGCCGTCGGCGGCAAGACCGTCACGCAGCAGCAATCCAGCCATCATTTCGCGGGTGTAATCGAGTTCAAGCGCTTCGGGCCGACGGATGCGCATCGCCCCCTGTATCCAATCGGAGCCAAAATGCAGGTAACGCACGCCAGCCTGTTCTGAGATGTCGATGAGAGTGCTCATGTTGAAAAACGAGGTGGAAGTGGGGGGGGGGCGAATCAGGGATCGAATGGCCGCATCATCGTGTCCGAAACTATCATTGCGAGCTACGTAGCGCCGTGGCGATCCATACACGGCACAGGATACGCTGATCACATATCCTCGATCCAGTTTCAATCGCCGTAATCGAGCAGTTTCGACAAGCCTTTCTCGCGTTTTTCCAGACGCTTTACGTGGGTGTAAATCCGGCGCGTCGTGTCCATCGACCTGTGGCGAAGCTGGTCGGCGGTATCTTGCATGGGTACGCCCGCTTCGGCATTATGGGTCGCAAGGGTGTGCCGGAGCCAGTGCGCAGTTCCGGCTTCGAGCTTTTCCGCCCAGTTTCCATTGATTCGCTTCGCATCGACGGCCAACCGCCTGAACATTCTTTTCAACAAGGTGTTGAGGTAGTTGTCGGTAATGGATTTATTGCCCCGATGAGCGGCGATCAAAGGCACTTCCGTTTCAGCCGCCATCGGAAAGCCGGGCAAGGCTCTTGAAAGCCTGTATCGGTGCAAGGCCGCCACTGCGGGCGGAAGAAGGACGACGGGTTCCAGCTTTTTACGGCCCTTGCCCTTGACACGCAGAATCCATTGCCCGCGTTCCCGCGCGATCCGGTTCATGGTGACGGAAACCAGTTCGTGCCGCCGCAGGCCCGTCCAGTAAAGAAAAACAAGGATGAAGCGAATCCGCTCGAAGGCGTGATACTCCTGACCTGCCGTGTCGTCAGGCTGGTAGGTGTCGATGTGCTTGAGTATCCAGTCCCAAAGCTCTTTGTCGAAAGCGTGTTCGATTTCAGCATCGGCTTCCTCGGCTTTTTCTTTCGCGGTGATGCCGTCGTCGAAAAGACGGAATGGATTACCGGCAAGATAGCCCGCTTCCACCAGCCAGCGGAACATGCCCGAGAGGATCACCATGGCCTGTCTGGCACTGCCGGGCTGGAGCGGCCCCCGGATCAGCACCCAGCCCCGACGCGTCCATTCGGGATGGTTTTCGGGCATGAGAAGCCAGCCGTGGAAATCGGCTACGTCCTCGACGGTGAGGCTCGACACGGGTTTTTCCTTGAAGGCGACCGCCCACGCAAGCAAGCGGTAAGCCTCGCGGCGGTAGGCGCGCTGTGTGTTGGCGCTCTGGCGTTTTTTCGCCTTGAGCCAGGCTTCAATGGCTTCGACATCCGTATTCGCGCCGATCAGCCGCGCGGCGTTGGGTGTGCGGTTGCGGTTCGACCCGGCAGAGCCATTGATACGGTCGTGAAGCAGAATCGTCAGATCATGACCCGCAGGGAAATCGTCCTTGACGGCTACGGCCGTCGGCAAGTTGTCGCTCATGGAATGTCCCGGCCGGGTTTGCTCGCGTGATGTCCGTCTAGCTGATTTAGCACACTTTGATGATGCGCCCTCAGCGCGCCTCGATGCTCTGCACCTCGAACCCCGCCACGCGGCGCTGCTCGCGGCTGAACTCCACGCCGATCAAGTGAATGGGCTGACCGAGACCGCGGTATTTATCCGCATAGCCCTTGTCCTTGATCTGTTGCAGCGC
>JAIRMC010000095.1 GCA_031258965.1 Azoarcus sp.
GGGATGCCCGAGCGCACCATCCATTGCCGAGACTGAAAGCGGACCGATATCTGAGCTGACAATGGTTGGCTCAGCGAATATTTTTTCAAGTGGCGTTGATTTCTTCGCGTTCTTGGAAGATGGAAATACATTTATTGCCGGGAATGAACACCATGGCGTAGGCCTATACCGTACAAGCGATCATGTACCGCTGGAGAGACACTATGAGTGCGAGAATGTACCTCCTGAAACGCCAGATGGTACTGGCCATTGCCGTGCGAAAGCGCACATATATGATCTGGGCTACATTGACGCGAATACCTGGTATTTCATTGAAAGAACATTAAGGGAAATAGATATGCGCGTACACGTCCGAACGATCCATCCGCCGCAGGAAATTAGTGCATCAATCATCGACGACATTCCCTACAATGCCATTGTTTCCGCCAATAGGAATTACATTGCCGATAACAACGGCCTGATCGACTGGCGCACAGGGAAGCGCTATCCCACCAAGACCCATGTTCTTGAACCCAAGTGGCAGACGTTTCCCACATTGACGCCCGACAACCGGATCATCACGTATCCGAAGCAGAAAACCGTGATCTTCGATCCGCTCAACGACACGATGGAAGCCTGGAAAAGCGCGGCTCGCCTGGGAAAATTAATCGTCGTCACGCTGGATAACCGTCACGCGATTGGTCTGTCCACGGCCAACGGCAAATGTACGCTCTGGCGTTGGCCCGAGAGAAAGATAATCGGGCATTGCAGTCCGCGCCTCTACGGGATTTTCGGGAAACATTCTAAATATTTCGAGGTGTTGGCGCTTTCCCCCGATGGCAAATCGTTTGCCGTCGGCGATGGCAATAAGGCGTGGGTTTATCGCATCGAGCCGTTCCGGCTAGAACTGGAAGTAAACATGCCAGACTCCGTGAGTGCATTGGCTCTATCAAACAATGGCTGGCTAGCCATCAGCGACCGAAAAGGATTTTTCCGCGTTTGGGATGTTAATACGGGCGGTCTTGCCGGGCAACGTCGTTTCTCTGGAAATGGGCTAAATGAAAAGTATGTGCCAAAGCTCGCGTTCCAGCCCGATAGTAACAAACTATTTACAACGTATGGTGGCATTACGGTTTTCGAAATACCAAGGCAGGCTACGAAATGAAAGCTGGGCAGGCGTCACGCGTTTTCATGGAATTCTCCGGATGGAGGTGACGTTTGATGGAGGAGGTGACGTTTTGAGAGCCTGTTTCGGCTGTGTCGCCGCCACGGTGGGAGGTACATTCCTGTTGAGGAATGGACACTCCTTGGGGTGGGATGAGCACATCACTCCCCACACTCGCCGCTTCTCTTATCTGTTGCAAGACGGGATTGGTCGGGCGGTTACGCCTGCGCGTCGAGTTGACGCAGCCAGGCCAGTTTTTCGGCAATCTTCGCTTCCATGCCGCGCGGCGTGGGCTGATACCATCCAGGCGATTCGACGCCCTCCGGAAGATATCGCTCGCCAGCGGCGTAGGCTTGCGGTTCGTCATGCGCGTAGCGGTAGGCTCGACCGTAGCCGAGGTCTTTCATCAGGCGGGTCGGGGCGTTGCGCAGGTGGAGCGGCACCGGCAAGGAGCCGCTCGCGGCAATGAAACGGCGCACGTTGTTGTAGGCCACGTAAACCGCGTTCGATTTTGCCGCGCAGGCCATGAACACGACGGCCTCGGCCAACGCCAGTTCACCCTCGGG
This sequence comes from Azoarcus sp., assembly GCA_031258965.1. Lineage (GTDB taxonomy): Bacteria > Pseudomonadota > Gammaproteobacteria > Burkholderiales > Rhodocyclaceae > WRNU01. The sequence goes on from JAIRMC010000095.1 coordinate 1,711, forward strand.
CGACCCGAGACGCTCGTAAGCGGCGCAGGCGTTGAGCGCGATGTCGAGCGCACGCGGGTCGGCCAGCCCAATGTCCTCGGAAGCCATCCGCACCAAACGACGTCCAAGGTAAAGCGGATCGGCGCCGCCGTCGAGCATGCGGCACATCCAGTACAGCGCCGCGTCCGGATCAGAGCCTCGCACCGATTTGTGCAGGGCGGAAATCTGGTCGTAGAACGCTTCGCCGCCTTTATCGAAGCGGCGCAGATCGCGCGAGGAAGCCTGGTCGACGAAAGCCGCCGTCACCGGATTCACGCCTGCGGTCTCGGCGGCGATCTGGATTTGTTCGATGAGGTTCATCAGGCGGCGCGCGTCACCGTCGGCAAAGCCGATCATGCGGGCGCGCGCATCGTCCTCGAACGCGAGACCCGGGCAGGCGCACAGGCGGGCGCGCTCGAACAGCCCGGCCATGGCATCGGAATCGAGCGCCTCCAGCACGTATACCGCCGCCCGCGAGAGCAGCGCGGCATTGACCTCGAATGAGGGATTTTCGGTCGTGGCCCCAATGAACGTCACGACGCCTTGTTCCACATAGGGCAGGAAGGCATCTTGTTGCGCCTTGTTGAAACGGTGCGCCTCATCGACGAAAAGGAGAGTGTGACGGCCGCGCTCCCTGGCGGCGCGCGCCTGTGCGACCGCCTCACGGATTTCCTTGACCCCGGAAAATACCGCCGACAGGGCGATGAAATCAGCGTTGAAGCCTTTCGCCATCAGCCGGGCGAGCGTAGTCTTGCCCACGCCCGGCGGCCCCCACAAGATCATCGAATGTGGTTTGCCCGACTCGAACGCCAGCCGCAGCGGTTTGCCCGGCCCCAGCAGATGCGTCTGCCCCGCGACTTCATTGAGCGAGGCCGGACGCATGCGCTCGGCCAGGGGGACGGGCGCGGCGTCGTGCCCGGACGGGCTCTCATGCGCAGGCCCAGCGGATTCAGCCGCGCCGAACAGATCATTTGTCACGGCGGCGATGGATCACCAAGGATGTCCGCCCCGGCTGGCGCCTCGAAATGGAAAATACCCGGATCGAGCTGCGGATTGAGGCGCAGGCGGGAGAACGCGACAACCGTGGTCTGGCCGAAGCTGTCATGCAACACCATGCGTTGCAGGCTCGCGCCGCTGAAGCCAAAGCGGATGAGCTGGAAGCCGCCGCCGCCGTTTTCAGCGTTTGCGGGCACGCGCGGACGGGCCTCGACCCAGACAAGTTCCAGCCCGGCTTCGTCCGTGCCGTTTGCCGCGCCCTCGGCCAGCGCGAAATCGCGTTCAAGCTCGCCCTGCCCGAAAAGGATCGCCGCAGGCGTCGCTCCCAGGGCATTGCCCAGGGGGCGAACTGTCACCTGATTGAGATCGTGATCCCACGACCATAACTTGTTTCCATCGCCGACCAGCAGTTGCGGATATGGCGACTCATACTCCCACCGGAACTTGCCCGGACGGGAAAAGGCGAACTTGCCAGCCATCCGTTGCGGTGGACGACCGGATTCACCTATGACAGTTTGCTGGAATTCGCCCTCGGCGCTGCGGGCGGAAGCCACGAAATGACGCAATTTCCCCACGGCATCCGTCGCAAGCGCGCTCCCGGCGGCCAACGCCATGAAAGCGGCAAACACAAAACGCACATATTCCATTGAACCGACTCCGGTTTGAAGCCCCGCTTTTCCGTGCGATGCGGGGGCAGGAACCCCGGCCCGAAAGCGCCGGGGAGTTCGATCACGGCGAATGGGAGGCACGCACGCATCCTTCCAGCCATCCGGCGCAAAACGGACGCCGCCGACTCATTCTTCCGCTCTCGGCGGCGCCAGCACCTCGCGGCTGCCGCTGGCGCCCACTGGCGATACCACCCCGTTGTGCTCCATTTTCTCGATCAAGCGGGCGGCGCGGTTGTAGCCGATGCGCAAATGACGCTGCACCAGCGAGATCGAAGGCCGTCGCGTCTTGACGACAACATCGACCGCCTTGTCGTAAAGCTCATCGGACTCGCCGCTAGACTCGCCCCCGCCCTCAAAGGCAAAATCGTCCGAATCGCCTTCGACGGGCACAAGAATGCCTTCGACGTAATCGGGCGGCCCGCATTTCTTGAGATGTTCGACCACCTTGTGGACTTCGCCGTCGGCGACGAACGCGCCATGCACCCGCATCGGCAGCCCTGTGCCGGGCGCCAGATACAGCATGTCGCCCATGCCGAGAAGGGTTTCCGCGCCCATCTGGTCAAGGATGGTGCGCGAATCGATCTTGCTCGACACTTGGAAGGCGATTCGCGTCGGCACGTTGGCTTTTATCAGGCCGGTAATGACATCGACCGAGGGGCGCTGTGTTGCCAGAATCAGATGGATACCGGCGGCGCGCGCTTTCTGCGCTAGGCGGGCGATCAGCTCTTCCACCTTCTTGCCCACCACCATCATCATGTCGGCCAGTTCATCGACCACTACCACGATATACGGCAAGGGTTCAAGCGGCTCGGGATCTTCCGGGGTGATCGAGAACGGATTGACGAGCGGTGCGCCGTTCTTGCGCGCGTCGATCAGCGCCTTGTTGAATCCAGCCATGTTGCGCACCCCGATCGCGGCCAATAGCTTGTAGCGTTTCTCCATCTCGCCCACGCACCAGTTGAGTGCGTTGGCGGCGTGCTTCATGTCGGTGACGACCGGGGCGAGCAGGTGCGGAATACCCTCGTAGATCGACAATTCCAGCATTTTGGGGTCGACCATGATGAGGCGCACCTGTTCGGGCGTGCTCTTGTAGAGCAGCGACAGGATCATGGCGTTGATCCCCACCGATTTGCCCGAGCCGGTCGTGCCCGCTACCAGCAGATGGGGCATTTTGGCGAGATCGGCGACTACCGGCTGGCCGCTGATGTCCTTGCCCAAGGCCACGGTCAGCACCGCATTCATGTTGTTGAAGGCTTTCGAGCCGAGGATTTCGGTCAGCCGCACGGTCTGGCGTCTGGCATTGGGCAGTTCGAGCGCCATGCACGATTTGCCGGGCACGGTTTCGACGACGCGGATCGACACCAGTGACAAGGCACGCGCTAGATCCTTGCCGAGATTGACGACTTGCGATCCCTTGACCCCGACTGCAGGCTCGATCTCATACCGGGTGATGACCGGCCCCGGATAGGCGGCCAGCACTTTGACCACGACGCCAAAATCGGCAAGCTTGGTTTCGATCAGGCGGGAAGTGAATTCCAGCGCCTCCTCCGAAGGCGGATCGCCGTTGTTTGCCGCGACATCAAGCAGGCCGAGCGACGGCAAGGGAGTAGTGCCGTCGGTGAAAAGCGTCTGCTGGCGCTCTTTGTCGGCGCGGCGCGAGCGCGGCACTTCCGCAATGGGTTCGATCCGCAGCGACTCGGGCGGCGTTTGCGTGTTTTTCTTGCGGCGGCTCTGCACAGTGTCCTCGCGCTTGTTCGCCACTTTCCGCCCCGCCAGCCGATCCAGGCAGCCCTGGAAGAACGCGAGCGTACCCAACGCTAGCCGCTCCAGCGCCCCGCCGATGCGTTCCGCGATGGAAAGCCAGGAAACGCCGGTAAAGAGCGACAGTCCGGCAGCCAGCAGGGCCAGCAGCAACAGCGTGCCGCCGGTGTCGCCGAAGTAGTTTCGCATCGACTGCCCCATCACGGCCCCAAGCATTCCGCCGGGCAAGGACGGCAGTGTCAGTGTCAGGCTGTGGAAACGCAGGTTTTCCAGGGCGCTGCTGGTTAGCAACACGGCCATGAAACCGAGCAGGATGACGAAAAACGAACGCCGATCCAGCGCCGAACGGTCGCGCAGGCGGCGGAAACCCCACACCAGCGCATAGCCGAGAAACACTACCCACCACCAGGCCGAAATTCCGTGTAGATAGAGCAGCAGATCGGCGAGCCATGCGCCGAAACGGCCACCGGGATTGGCGATGCCCACTACCTCCGCAGAATGCGACCACCCCGGATCGGTCTTGTCGTAACCGAACAGCACCATGCCGATATACAGCGACATCACGCCCAGTATCAACCAGCGTGCTTCCTGGAGCAGCAAGGAAATTCTTTCAGGCAGGGGACTGGACGGCAAACGGGACGACATCGGATAGGGAACTCGGCAACGAGTCTGGCAGCAAAACGAAGCGTCCGATTATAACGCCCCGCTTCCGCGCCTTCCGTCCTTGGCGAATCGGCAACACAAGCCGTCCGGCGCGCGGCGCGCACTCCGTAGACCGCCTGCGGCCACGGGCAGCCCATGGCCGGAATACAGACGACAAACGCCCCGGCGTTGCGATCAGGCGTTGGTGGCCAAGCGTTCGTGGAGGATGATGCCGCGCGGCGTTTCTTCGATCAGCCCTTGCTGGCTGAGGTCTTTCATGACCCGGCTCACCATCTCGCGCGAAGCGCCAATCATGCGGGCGATATCCTGCTTGGAAATCTTGTGCGCCACGATGTTCTCGCCGTTGATGTCTTCCGCCATCTCAAGCAGCAACCCGGCCACGCGCCCGTAGACATCCATCAGCGCCAGACTCTCGATCTTGCGGTCGGCGTTGCGCAGGCGTTCGGCGAGGTTGCACATGATGCGCCAAGCCACCTCGAAATGCTCCTGCATCAATTGACGGAACGACTGCTTGGTGATCGTCACCAGATCGGCGGCCACGACGGGCACGACGGAGGCGGAACGCGGCTGATCGCCGAATATCCCCATCTCGCCAAAGATTTCTCCCTGGCCCAGGATGGAAAGGATCACCTCGCGGCCATCCTCGTCGCTCACCACGACCTTCAGGCTTCCGGTGAGTACGAAATAGACGTAATCGGTACGCTCACCCGCGCGCACCACGGATTGTCCGCGCGGGTAGTGCCGCATCATGGCTACTTGCGCGACGGACTCCAGGACATCGTCGGTCAATCCGGCGAAAAGAGGGAAGGTTTTCAACGCGGTGGTCGAAACGAGAGCAGGCCGATTCATAAGATCACTGAACTACACTCAAAGAATTGCAATTCGCGCCCACCGCGCGCTGAGAGAATCCTCATGCACAGGGGGTCGCCCCACGGAAGCCTCCGCACCGGATCGACCGCAACGAATGCCACCGCTAAAACTCGTGTGAGTATAACCATTATTGCGCTGCATGGTATGCATTGCATATTGGTATTTATATTTTGTTCTAGTCTACTGTGCGCCAATCATGACAAAAGGCACAGAACGGCGCCGATATTTGTCGGAGCGCCGGACGAGCATCGTCTTGCCCGGCTTTTTTCGTCTCCGGGCTATAATCGGCGCCGTTTCCCGGACACCATCCCGTGCTTCCCATGACTACTGAACATGCCCGAGTGCTCATTCTCGGCTCCGGCCCTGCCGGTTACACCGCCGCCGTTTATGCGGCCCGCGCCAATCTCTCGCCCGTGCTGATTACCGGACTCGCGCAAGGCGGCCAGCTCATGACCACGACAGAAGTCGACAACTGGCCCGCCGACGCGGACGGCGTCCTGGGGCCGGATTTGATGGCGCGTTTCCAGAAGCATGCTGAACGCTTCAACACCCGCATCCTGTTCGACCATATCCACGCCGCCGATCTCGCCTGCCGTCCATTTCGCCTGGCAGGCGACAGCGGCGAATATACATGCGATGCGCTCATCATCGCCACCGGGGCCGCGGCCCGTTATCTCGGGCTGTCCTCTGAAGAAAAATTCTCCGGGCGCGGCGTGTCGGCCTGCGCGACCTGCGACGGATTCTTCTACCGTGGCCAGGATGTTGCCGTAATCGGCGGCGGCAATACCGCCGTCGAGGAGGCGCTCTACCTCGCCAACATCGCGCGCAAGGTCACGCTCGTGCATCGCCGCCAGCATTTCCGCGCTGAAAAAATCGTGGTCGACAAACTGATGGAAAAGGTTGCCATCGGCAAAATCGAACTTGCACTCGACCATACTCTCGACGAAGTGCTCGGCGACGATTCCGGCGTCACCGGCATGCGCATCCGCGACGTTGGCAGCGGCGCGACGCGCGACATCGCCCTGCAAGGCGTATTCATCGCCATCGGCCACCAGCCCAACACCGACATCTTTGCCGGACAACTCGACATGGACGGCGGCTACATCGTCACCGGTCGCCCAGGCGGCGCCACCCAGACCAGTATCGCGGGCGTATTCGCCGCCGGTGACGTGCAAGACCCGGTCTATAAACAAGCCATCACCAGCGCGGCCAGCGGCTGCCAGGCCGCGCTCGACGCCGAACGCTACCTCGACAGCCTTAGGCACTGAAACCGCGCTCCATGCGGCCATGGCACATCGTCCCACCCCGGCGCGCGCGCGAAATAACAATCCATTCGCGGCGCTCAAGGCGCTGAAGACGCGCTCCGGCTCCCCGCCCACGCCCGCGCCTGATGGTAAACGCGCTTCACCCGCCGCGCCTGCGCCGGGCGACCAGGCGCTTTTTCTCCACGCCACTGCCGGGACGCTGCCTCTGCCCGACACGGGCCGCGCCGAAATATCGGCGCCGCCGCCTCCGCCCGAACCGCGCCAGCGCAGGATGGACGAAGCGGCTGCCTTGAGCGAATCGCTTTCCGTTCCGCTCACTTTCGAGGATTGCCTCGATAGCGGCGAAGCTGCCTTTCTGCGCCCCGGCCTGCGTCGGCGGCTGCTCATTGACCTGCGGCGTGGCCGCTGGATACCGCAGGACAAAATCGACCTGCACGGCCTCAACCGCGAGGAAGCGCACAAAGCCTTGTCGTCCTTCATTGCCGCCGCGCTCGCCCGGGGCAAACGCTGCGTTCGCGTCATTCACGGCAAAGGGCTGGGGTCCCCGGGCGGCGTGTCGATCCTCAAACAACTTTCGCGCGCCTGGCTCGCCCAGCGCGAAGAAATCCTCGCCTTCTGCCAGGCGAATCCGCACGAAGGCGGTGCGGGCGCGCTGTTGGTGCTGTTGCGCCCGTCTGGAGTGGGGCGCGACGGGAGAACGAAGACACGGTAAACATGCTGCGTGCCATCGTGGCGGTATGGCAAGCGGGCGCACCAAAAAAAACGCAGTCCCAAGGGACTGCGTTAAATCCACACCAAAAGACGAGGGTGGAGGAGACATCTGCACAATCGTGGCCACATCATCCGAGCCGTTGGTCAGCGCATCGCCGCGATTGGGTACGGGGCGGATTATGCGCTTAAACCCACATGTAAAGCAAGGTTTTTGTGCGCCGCACTATCGTTTAGGTAAATGCCATTCCATCCTCGAGAATTCGCTTGCGTGGCAAGACAAAGCTGGAACCAAACCCCATCGGGCGCCCGTGGGGCGGATATCTCGCCGGTCGGCTGATGTTTGGCCCGGCGCCAAGGAAGAAGGGGGGAGGACGCGATTCCCGCATGTCGCACGATGGCGGGAATCGCGGCGCGCGCCCGTCAGGCGTGGGCGCTCTTGACCGAGGGCAGCTTGGAAACCAGCCTCAGGCTCATGGTCAGTCCTTCGAGCTGGTAGTGCGGGCGCAGGAAGAATTTGGCGTTGTACCTGCCGGGATCTCCCTCGATGTCTTCGACCACGACTTCGGCTGCCGCGAGCGGTTTGCGGGCCTTGGTGTCCTGGCTCGAATTGCGCGGATCGCCGTCGACGTAATTCACGATCCATTCATTGAGCCAACGCTGGACTTCCGCGCGTTCCTTGAAGGAGCCGATCTTGTCCCGCACGATGCACTTGAGGTAGTGAGCAAAGCGGCAGCATGCGAACAGATAGGGCAACCGCGCGGACAGGTTCGCGTTCGCCGTGGCGTCCGGATCGTGGTATTCGGTGGGCTTTTGCAGGCTTTGCGCGCCGATGAAGGCGGCGGAATCGGTATTCTTGCGGTGAATCAGCGGCATGAAACCATTCTTGGCCAGTTCGGCCTCGCGCCGATCCGAAATGGCGATTTCGGTCGGGCACTTCATGTCCACGCCGCCGTCGTCGGTCGGGAACGTATGGCAGGGCAGGTTTTCAACCACTCCGCCGGATTCGATGCCGCGAATCGAGGTTGCCCAGCCGTACAGCTTGAAACTGCGGTTGATGTTGACCGCCATCGCATAAGCGGCGTTGACCCACAGGTAGCGTTGGTGATTGGCGGAGGCGGTATTTTCCTCGAAATCGAATTCGTCGATCGGGTTGGTTTTCGCGCCATAGGGCATGCGACCTAGGAACCGGGGCATCGCCAGCCCGATGTAGCGCGAGTCGTCCGATTCGCGCAGGGAGCGCCAGGGGGCGTATTCGGTGTTTTCGAAAATCTTGGTCAGGTCGCGCGGGTTCGCCAGTTCCTGCCAGGATTTCATTTGCATCACGCCGGGATCGGCGCCCGCGAGGAAGGGGCAATGCGCCGCGGCGGAGATTCTCGCTATTTCGCCGAGTAATTCGACGTCCGGCGCGGAGTGGTCGAAATGGTAGTCGCCCACGAGGCAGCCATAGGGAGCGCCGCCGAGTTGTCCGTATTCTTCTTCGTAGATACGCCTGAAAACCGGACTTTGATCCCAGCCGATGCCTTTGTGACGCCGCAAGGTGCGGTGCAGGTCTTTCTTGGAAATATTCATGAAACGGATCTTGAGCATTTCGTCCGTTTCGGTGTTGCTGACGAGATAATGCAAACCCCGCCATGCCGATTCCAGTTTCTGGAAATCTTCATGATGGATGATGAGGTCGATCTGCTCGCTCATCTTGCGGTCGATTTCCGCGATGATCGCTTCGATAGTGCGATAGGCGTCGCCCGAAAGCGTGATCGCGGTCCCGATGGCTTGCTGGGCAAGCGTGCGTACAGCGGTTTCGACGGCGCTGCGCTGTTCGGTTGTCTTGGGTTTGAATTCTTTTTCGAGCAGGGCCGCGAAATCGGTCTGGTCGGCAAAGGCCGGATTGGCCGCTACCGAAGTGAGAGCATTGGATTGGGACATGACGGTCAATCTTCCTGTTTGTTGTTGCCATCGTCTGTGGCGGCGGGAGCGGCCTGGGCAGGGGCGCTGGCGAGGGATTTGAGCAGCGCCGGGTCTTTCAGCACTTCGCCGAGCAGGTTTTCCGCGCCGATCTTGCCATCCATGTAGGTCAACAGATTGTTCAACTCGGTGCGCGCCTGCAAGAGCTGGCGCAAAGGTTCGACGTTCTTCGCAACGGCCGCCGGTTTGAAATCGTCGATGCTGTTGAAAGTAATATCGACCGCGATCTGTCCTTCTCCGGTCAGGGTATTGTCGACGGCGAAAGCCACCCTGGGTTTGATGGCTTTCATGCGTTCGTCGAAATTGTCGATGTCGATTTCGAGAAACTTGCGATCCGTGACGGGAGGCAACTCTTCTTTCGGCTTGCCGGATAGGTCGGTCAGGACGCCCATGACGAAGGGCAACTGGATTTTCTTTTCCGAGCCATAGACTTCGACATCGTATTCGATCTGCACGCGAGGGGCGCGATTGCGGGCAATGAACTTCTGGCCGCTACTTCCTTTTATTTCAGGCATGGGAACTCCTTTTCAAAGTATGCCGTTTACGACGGTGTTAAAAACAGGAATGGAACGATGAATCGGTTTTGTCGAGGGTTTTGTTGGCGCCACGCAGGGGCGGGCTGTCGTATTCCAGCGCGCCATGTCAGTCTCCCGGCTCGCCTGTCAGCGTTCGCAGTTGTTGCAGACCTTCCGGGATCAGATTCTGGACAATCGCGGAGAAGTTCAGATTGACCAGCCGCTCGATGCGCTGGATCAGCAACGGCGCGGGATGTGCCGGTTCGTGATTTTCAAAATACTGGCGTGCCAGGGCCAGCGCCTTGAATGCCTCGGCGCGCGTGCCCAGTGCCTCGGGCAAGGCTCCGGCGGACGCGGTTTTCACGGTTTTCGCGGCGGCGTCGCGCGCCGGGGTCTCGTCCGGCTGGATGTCTTTCGTCGTGTCCTGGATCAAGGGGGCGATGAAACGTTCGAGACGGGTGACGATTTCGACCAGTTGTTCGATGTCCGGCCAGTATTCCGATTCGAGCCGCGCCTTGAACACGGACGAAATGGCGGTTAGCGCGGAAGAAATGGTAGTTATCGCGGCGAGATGCTCCCTGTTCCTGTCCTTTTCTTCCACGATGATCAGAGAAAGCTGGTCGAGCGAGGAAATGGCCGCTTCTTCTCCCACGGGTTTTCCATTGAGCAGGTGCTCCACGGCGGCAATCGGAACCGCGCCAATGGGGGTTTCCAGGAACGCCGTCTGGCGCAGGGCGACGATCAACCCTTCCCGGTTGGATATTTCCGAGATGGCATTGCTGCGGAACAGGGGGTCGTAATCGCCATCGACATTGAGTTTCGGATATAGGGCGTCCCACTCGTTTTCGAGCCATTGCGCCATCAGGGACAAACCCTGCGCCAGGCCCGGCAGGCCGTACCTGGACAAGGCCGCCCGGCAAATCGCGGCGAGAATGCGTAAATCGCGGCTTTGTTCGAGCAGGGCGTTTCCCGTTTTGAGTACGCCGCTCCAATCGGGCTGCTGAGCGGGAATGATGTGATCCCCTACCTGCCGCTCCTCGCGGGGAGCCGCCAGCATCATGAATTCGGCAAACGCGGGGGTGTATTCCAGGTCTTCGCCAGGGCCGTGATCGGCGATTTCAAAAAGTTTCGGGCTGAAGATCGAATCCATCTTGGAGAAGTCGCCTTGAAAAAAAGGAGAGTAGAAGAATACTGGACAACGGTAATCGTATCTTGCTATCCTCGCGCGGTCAACGCAGTAAATCCATTTGGCGTTCATGGAGCGAATCGCCGGGAGTTGTGAATGATGTATTCAAAGGCAGTCCGCGCAGCCGCTTGTTACTTTCTGTGCATATTCGCGGGAGTGGCGCTTTCCGGCTGTGGCCTTTTTGGGTCATTGAAACTCGAAGAACGGGAATCGCTTCCGGTTCCGCTGGAAATCAGCCTGGGCGCGGCGGAAGGCGTCAATCCGAACATCGAAGGGCGGCCTTCGCCCATCGTCGTGAGGCTTTTTGAGCTTTCCAATGACACGCGATTCATGGGCGCCGATTATTTTGAATTGATGGGTCAGAACGACACGCCGCTGGGAGATGAATTACTCGTCAGCGAAGAATTCATCCTGTTGCCGGGCGAAGTCCGGATGGTGCGCAAGCGTGCCGCGGCCAATAGCAAATTCCTGGGCATCATCGCGGGTTATCGGGATTTGACCGGCAGCACCTGGCGGGCCGTCGCGTCATTGCCGGAGCCTTATCTCGCGGGGCGCGTGTGGTCCAGTTCCGTGTCGCCGACCAAACGCCTGTATGTGGTCCTGGGCGAGCAAGGCGTGGCGATCTACGAAGAACAGCCCAGGCAGTGAAAGCATCCGCGCGGTATATCTTCGTCTTCGCGTTTATTTCCTTGGGTTTGTATTTTGATGCGGTTTTTCCCCTGGGTAATCCATGAGCTATAAAAACAAGATCGTCTGGTCGGAGGGGATGTTCCTGCGCCCTCAGCATTTCCAGCAACAGGAACGTTATTTTGAATCCCGTATTCAGCGTGGGCTAACCACTTTCACGGGATTTCCCTGGGGGTTCGATGAACTCGAAATCGACCCGGATGCCTTGTGCCTGGGAACCATCACGGTGTTGCGCGCACGGGGGGTTTTGCCGGACGGCACATCTTTCGACCTGGGCGGCGACGGCGCGTTGCCGCTCGCTTTCAACCTCCCGCCGGACGCCAAGAACGCCAAGGTGTGCTTGGCGCTGCCGCCGCTGCGGGAGGGTGTCGATAGCGTCATTTACGACGAAGATCCCGTCAGCGCGGCGAGATTCAGGGCTGTGGCGTTCGAGGCTGACGATGATGCCGGTCTTGGCGCGGACGCGGCGGAAATCCAGGTCTGCGCGCCCCGGTTCCGCCTGATGCTGGAAGCGGACGTTCCGCATGGCTGGATTGCGATGGGAATCGTGAAGGTCATCGAGCGGCAGGCAAACAATGTATTGCGCATGGACATGGGGTACATCCCGCCGACATTGCACTGCGGTTCGCAGAAAAACCTGTCCGGGTTCATTCGAGAAGTCGTCGGCCTGCTCGGCCAGCGCGGGGACGCCCTGGCGGGGCGTCTTTCGGCGAGCGGGCGCGGCGGGGTTTCCGAAGTCGGCGATTTCCTGATCCTGACGCTCATCAACCGCTGGCATCCGCTGATGGCGCATCTCGGGCGGATCGACGTGTTGCATCCGGAGCGCCTCTATGCGCATTTGCTTTGCCTGGCGGGCGAGTTGTCCTCGTTTTCGGCGGCGAACCGGCGCGCGGCGGATTATCCGCCCTATGTCCATGACGATCTGCGGGCAAGCTTTCAACCGTTGCTGGACGATTTGCGGCAAGCGCTGGCGCTCGTCCTCGACCAGACGGTCGTTCGCATCGAATTGAAAGAGCACAAATACGGCATCCGGCTGGCGCTCGTTCCCGACCGCGCCCTGTTCAAGCAGGCTTCCTTCGTGTTGGCTGTGCATGCGAACCTGCCCACGGAACAGATACAGGCGCAGTTCCCGACCCAGATCAAGATTGGGCCGGTCGAAAAAATCCGCGATCTAGTCAACCTGCAACTTCCCGGCGTCGCCCTGCGGCTCCTGCCGGTCGCCCCGAGGGAGCTTCCCTACCATGCGGGCTACAGCTATTTCGAGCTGGACGTCCAGCACGAGTTGTGGAAGGAAATGGAAAAAAGCGCGGGCATGGCGCTGCACGTCGCCGGGGATTTCCCCGGCCTCTCCCTTGAATGTTGGGCGATTCGCAAATGAGCAGCGAAAATCAGGGTAAAGACCCCGTCGCAAAATGGCTCTTGCAGCGGGAAAGCGCGCAGATGCCCCCCACGCCTCCCGACGCGGCCACTGCCGCCGCCGAGTCTGCGCCAAACCGGCGGACGGTATCCGTTGCCGGACTGCCATACAGCGCCGCCAATGGCGTGAATCCGCTGGTATGGGCCGCCAGCCGCCTTCTCGATCTGACGCCGCAGATACGCGGCATGCCCCAACTTGCCGATCTCGCCGGCTTGCGGAACCAGTTGGTGTTGGAAATCCAGGAGTTCGAGCGGCGCGCGCAATCGGTGGGCGTGTCGCGCGAAGACCTGGTGGGAGCGCGCTACTGCCTTTGCACCGCGCTCGACGAGGCCGCCGCGCAGACGCCCTGGGGCAGCAAGGGCGTGTGGGCAGAGCGAAGCCTGCTGGTTTCCTTTCACAACGAAACCTGGGGCGGGGAAAAATATTATCTGCTCCTCGCCCGCCTCGCCCAGAATCCCGAACGCCACAAAGACCTCATCGAGTTGCTGTATTACTGCAACGCGCTGGGGTTCGAGGGCCGCTTCAAGGTCGATAACAACGGTTATACCCAACTCGAAATCCTGAAGCGGCGGATCGCCACGATTCTCAACAACGTCAAGGGCGGCTACGAAAAGCGCCTGTCGCCGCACTGGCAGGGGGTCAGTTCGACGCCGCCCGCCTGGCGGCTGATTCCGCCTTGGGCCGCCGCAATGTTGTGCGGGCTGATCGGTTTCGGAATCTATTTGTGGTTCCTGTTTACTCTGGGCGGGCACTCCGACGCCGCTTATGTGCATCTGACCTCGCTGAAGGTGCCGGAGTCCGTGGCGCGGCAAACCGTGGTGATGATGCCGCCTTCCGTGGCCGTCACCCTCAGGCGCTTCCTGGCGCGGGAAATTGCCGAGGGACTGGTGGATGTCTCCGAGAAGCCCGACCGCTGCGTTGTGACCCTGAAGGAAAAAACGGGCGGCGGCGGTCTGTTCGAGTCGGGGGGCATCGAAATCCGCCTCCCGTACCAGGAAGTGCTCAAGCGCATCGCCGAAGCGCTCCGGGAGGTCAAGGGCAATGTGCTCGTGTCGGGTTACACGGACAACCAGCCCATCCGCAGCCTGCGCTTTCCCTCCAACTGGGAGTTGTCACAGGCGCGCGCCGAAACAGTGAAAGGGCTGCTCGACGGGTACTCCGGGCAGACGGGCCGCATCCGCGCCGAAGGCCGGGGCGAGGCCGATCCGGTCGCCAACAACGCCACGCCTGAAGGCCGGGCACGGAACCGGCGCGTCGAAATCGCCGTCCTGCTGTCGGCGCGGGCCATTCATAGCCAGCTCAATCCATCGGAGACGAGGCAGTGATTTCGTCATTTTTGTCGCGTATTTTCGGTTGGATCCTTTCCCGCGCGCTATGGGTGACGCTCGGCGTCATCGCGTTGTTCCTGCTGATCTGGTATGCCGGCCCCCTGTTCGCGTTCGGCGAAATGCGCCCGCTGGAAACCGTCGAGGCGCGCTGCTGGCTGATCGGCCTGATCCTGTTCCTGTTCCTGCTGCGCTTTTTGCTTGGGCGCTGGCGCGCCGGGCGCATGAACGAGCGCATCGCCGGCATGTTGCGCGCGACCCTGAGCGCAGACCCGGCTTCCGCTGACGAGAGCCAGGTCGACGTGTTGCGCGACCGTTTCACCGAGGCGCTCGGCGTGCTGCGCAAAGCGCGTTTCGCGGATACCCACACCACGCTCTGGGGACGCATCACGCGGCACGGACGGTATGTGTATGAGCTGCCCTGGTACACGATCATCGGCGCGCCGGGGGTGGGCAAGACCACGGCCTTGCTCAATTCGGGGCTGTCGTTTCCGCTCGCCAAGCAGATCGGCGCGGCGGCGATACGCGGCGCGGGCGGTACGCGCCATTGCGACTGGTGGTTTACCAACGAGGCCGTGTTTCTCGATACCGCCGGGCGCTACACCACCCACGAAACCGACGCGGAAGCGGACAAGGCGGAATGGCAGGGGTTTCTCTCGCTGCTGAAGAAAAACCGCAGCCGCCAGCCGATAAACGGCGTGCTGGTGATGCTCGCGGTCTCGGATTTGCTCGAACTGAAACAGGAAGGCCGCCAAGCGTATGCCGCGACCCTGCGCCGTCGTCTCGACGAATTGCGCAACGACCTGGGGATGTCGTTCCCGGTCTATCTGCTGATCAACAAATGCGATCTGCTGATGGGATTCGACGCATATTTTTCGGCGCTCGACCGCGCCGGGCGCGCGCAAGTGTGGGGCTATACGCTGCCGCTCGCGCCTTCGGGGAAATACGAATTCGACCCGGCCACACTCGCCAGGGAGTTCGATTTGCTAGAGGCGCGCATCAACGCCGGGCTGGTCGACGCCTTGCAAGCCGAACCCGATCTCAGCCGCCGCGAGCTGATTCATGCCTTTCCGCAACAATTCGCCGTGCTGACGATGATCTTCCGGGACATCGCGCCGGATTTACTCTCCGCCTCGCGCTTTTCGGATTCTCCGTTCCTGCGCGGCATCTACTTCACCAGTGCCACGCAGGAAGGCACCTCGTTCGACCGCATCGTCAACGCGCTCGGCCAGGGCTTCGCGGTGCAGCGGCCCCGCCAGGCGGCGGTCGCCGGGGCGGGCAAGGCTTATTTCCTGCAAGAGCTGCTCAGCCAAGTCGTTTTCGCCGAGGCGCACATTGCCGGTTCAGACCGGCGCGCGGAGCGCCGTTCCTATGCCTGGCACGTCGGCGCCTACGCACTCAGCGCGGCCACGCTGTGCGGCACGGTGTTCGCCTGGGCCGCCAGCTACCGCAACAACCTGACCTACATCGCGGAAGTCGATCAGAAAACCACCGCTTTCGCGCAGGAACTAGCCAACCTGCCCCAGCGCAACGACGCCAACGTCAATGCCTTGCTGCCGATACTCGACATGGCGGAAAACTTGCCGGACAGCGCCGTGTTCGACGCCGACCGGCCCGCGCTACGCTGGCGCTTCGGCCTTTATCAAGGCGGCAAGCTCAAAGCCGGGGCGACTCCCTTGTACCGGCAATTGCTGGATAAACGCTTCAAACCGACGGTCAAGGCGGCCATGGAACAATGGCTGCGCACCGTAGACACCGGGGACATGGAGTTTTCCTACGAAATATTGAAGGCTTACCTGATGATGCACGACCCGGCGCACTTCAACGAAGGGGAATTCCTGAACTTCGTGAAAGCGCTTTGGGGGCAGGGTTCCGAAACCGCGCTGGCCCGGCATCTCGAAGCCTTGATGGCGATGGACGCCCTGTTGCCCGATACGCCGATGGATGCGCCGCTGGTCAACGCCACCCGTTCGCGCTTGACGCAATACACCACCGCGCAGCGCGCCTACCACCGCCTGACGAGACTGCTGCAAGACAATTCCTTGCCCGGGTTTTCCGTGGCCGGTGAGGCCGGCGAGCAGGCGGGGCAGGTATTCCTCCTCAAGGGCGGGCGCTCGCTGACGCATGGCGTGCCCTCTCTCTATACCTATCGCGGCTATCACGAACTCTTCGCGCCAAAGATCGGCAACGCGCTGAACCTCGTCGGCAAGGATGAAGCCTGGGTGCTCGGCACGGCCGGGAACGGGCGCAATACCTTGCAAGAGATCGCTTCCGGCAAGCTGGCGCGCGACGTCAAGCGCCAGTACGTGGCCGACTACATCTCGCACTGGCAAAGGTATCTCGATGATTTCGGCGTCAGGGAACCCGTGGGGTTGCGGGATGCGGCGCAAATCCTCGATACGCTTGCCGGGGTCGATTCGCCCCTGATGCGTTTCATGCAGGGCGCGGCGCGGGAGACGACCTTGTACAAGGAAGCATCCCGGCAGGACGCGGACAAATCGCTGCTCGACCGCGCCAGGCGAACCGCCAACGCCACGGCGGATGATTTCCGGCGCATCCTGCCCGCGGGCGTCAACGACCCGATGGCCCCGGCGGACATTCCCGAAATGGCGGTCAACAAACATTTCGCCGCGTTGCGCAACTTCGTCGGCGGCCCTGCCGGAGATGGCGTCAATGCCCCGATAAACCAAGCCATGAAGCGCCTCGAAGACCTGAAGATGCTGGTGGCGGACGCGCTCTACCGGGCGGAAAACAAAATGGCGATGCCCGAAACGGCGCTCGTCACGCAGCTATCGACCTCGACCGGGAACATGCCGAAACCGATCAAGGACATCGTCAAGACAGTCGCCGCGAGCAGCGGCAGGAGCATCAAGGCCGCCAAGATTGCCGTCGATACCAACACGCTGCAATCGGAAGTCACCGCCTTTTGCCAGAAAGCGATCGAGAGCCGCTATCCGTTCAAACGCGGAGCGGCGGTCGGCGTGACCGCCGACGATTTCGCGGAGATTTTCGGCCCCAACGGAAGAATGGAACGCTTTCGCCAACAGCAAGGGCCGGGGACGAATCTGCCCCGCGCCTTCGATCAGGCGCGCGTCATCAAGGACACCTTCTTCCGGGGCGGCAGCAGTTCGCCGCGGATCGCCTTCACCCTCAAACCGCTAAAAATGGATCAGGAAATCACCATCCTGAACCTGAACATCGGCGGGCAGACGATACGTTACGACCATGGGCCGCAGGTATCCGCGTCGATTGCCTGGCCCAGGGATGGCGGCGCCCAGATTCGCCTGTCGCTGACCCCGCTCATCCAAAACGGCGTCAATGACGTCACCGAAACCGGCCTGTGGGCGCTGCACCGGCTGTTCGAGCGGTACGGGGAAATCCGCCCCGGCGCGACGCCGGACGTATTCAACGTCGTCCTCAGCGTGGGCGGACGGATGGCGACCTTTGAAATCAGGCCGACCAGCGTTCACAACCCCTTCAGGCTGCCGGAACTGAACAGCTTCAGGTGTCCGCAGAACATGCGATAAGGCGGCGCGCGCATGGATGCGAGATTCCTCGACTATTACAACCGGGAACTGGCCTATTTGCAAGAATCGGGCGCGGAGTTCGCCGCCGCCTTCCCGAAGATCGCCGCTCATCTCGGCATGCGGGGCGGCACGGTGGCCGATCCGTATGTCGAGCGTCTGCTGGAGGGATTCGCCTTCCTGTCCGCCCGCATCCATCTGAAAATGGATGCCGAGTTTCCGCGATTCTCACAACGCCTGCTCGAAGTCGTTTTCCCGCACTACCTCGCGCCAACGCCCGCGATGGCCATCGTGCAGATACCGCTGGACAGGGACGCCAGCGCCCGGAAGAAAAACGCGGTTGCGCGCCTGCCGCGCGGCACGGCGCTCAAAAGCGCCGTGCCGCCGGGCGCCTCGACCCCCTGCACCTTCGTCACCGCGCAAGACATGGAAGCCTGGCCGCTCGAAATCCAGGAAGCCTCCGCCGGGACGCCCGCCGAAGGGCTGCCTCCCACGCGCCGCACGCGCGGCAAAGAAGCGAAGGGAGAAATCCGCCTGCGTCTGAAATACATCATGCCCGCGGAAACAGAACGCTTTCATCCCGAGCGCCTGGTGTTTTTCGTGGCCGCGCCGGACGCCCTGGCGACGCGGATTTACGAAGCCCTGATCGGGCACGGCCTTGGCGTCATGGTGAGTTCTCCCGGCGGCGGCGCCCCCGTTTTCCTGCCCGCCGACGCCCTGCGTCCCGAAGGGTTCGACGCCGGCCAAGCGCTTTTGCCGACAGATCCCAGAGTATTCCAGGGCTACCGGCTGTTGCACGAATACTTTGCCTTTCCCCAGCGGTTCCTGTTTTTCTCCATCAACGGCCTGCGCGCGCCGCTCGCCCGTTTGGGCAAGGATGCCTTCGATCTCACGGTCTTGCTCGACCGCGATCCCGGCCCGCTCGCCGGAGCGGTCTACAAAGGATGTTTCGCGCTGGATTGCGTGCCGGTCATCAACGTGTTCCGGCGTCATGGCGACCGCCTGTTGTTGACGCATTCCGGCGTCGAACACCACATCGTCCCGGATCGCGCCCGGCCGCTCGACTACGAGGTCTACCGCATCGACAAGGTCGAAGGCTTCGACCGCGGCAATACCCCGCTCAGCCGCTTCGCGCCTTTTTACCGCCATGTCGGCGCCGACGATGGCGGCTGCGAAGCCTATTTCACCGTGCGGCGTGAAATCCGGCGGCTATCGGATTCCTCGGAACGCAGCGGCGCGCGTTCGAGCTATGCCGGTTCCGAAGTCTTCCTGTCGCTCGTCGATGCACGCGAAGCGCCGTGGCCGCAACACCTTGACCAGCTCGGCATGTCCATGCTGCTGACCAACCGCGACCTGCCGCTGCTCATCCCCGCCAACAACGCGCGCGACCTGTCGGTGGAAAGCGAAATGCCGATGAGTTGGGGGCGCATCCTGCGCGGCCCTTCGCGCCCGCATTTTTCGGTGGCCGAGCGGGAAATGACCTGGCGTCTCATCAGCCATTTGTCGCTGAACTACCTTGCCCTGCGCGACATGGACCCGAAAAGCGGCGCGGTGGCCCTGCGAAGCCTGCTGGAACTGTACGCGGTACTCGGCGACCCCGCCGTGGCGCAGCATGGCCAATCCATCCTCAAAGTAAAAGCCTCCGGCGTAACGCGGCGGCTGCCGGGTTCCGGGCCGCTGGTGTTCGGGCGCGGCGTCGGCATCGAAATCACGGTCGACGAAGTGCTTTTCGAGGGCAGCAGCCCTTTCCTGTTCGGCTGCGTACTGGAGCAATTCCTGGCGCGGCACGTATCCATGAACATGTTCTGCGAACTATCGCTCCACAGCGCGACGCGAGGCGCGGTCGCCTCCTGGCCGCCCCGCTTCGGGGGGCGGCCCGATGCCTGAAAATACAGCGGAAAACAACGCACCGAAAAACAAGGCCATTGCCGCCTCCATCAGCGTCCCCTTCGATGCCGGACTGCGCGAGGAACCGTGGCGCTTCGACTGGTTCGCGGTCATGCGCTGGCTGGAAGCGCGCAATCCCGACCGTCCCCGTTTCGGCACCGCCCTGCACCCCCGCGATGAAATCGTGCGCATCGGCCAGACGCTCTCGCTCAATTTCGCCCCGGCCACCCTGACCGGCTTTGGCGGCGACGGCCATGGCCGCGTCCGCATCGAACAGGCGGCATTCGGGCTGTTCGGCCCGAACGGCCCGATGCCGCTGCACTTCACCGAATTCGCGCGCGAACGCGGCGAATACGATGGCGACCACGCCTTGCAGGCGTTTCTCGACATCTTCCATCACCGTTTCGCGCTCCTGTTCTACCGCGCCTGGGCGCGCGTGCAAGCCACGGTCAGCCTTGACCGTCCGGAAGAAGACCCCTTCTCCCGCTATACCGCCAGCCTGACGGGCTACGGCGAACCGGCCCTGGCCGGGGACGGCAAACCAGATTCCGGCCGGGGCGATACGATTCCCCTTCACGCCAAGAACTACATGGCGGGCCATCTGGCGAGACTGACGCGCAACCCGGAAGGGCTGGCCGCGATACTGCGGGGATTCTTCGCCTGCCCGTTCCGCATCCAGGAATGGATGCCGCAGTGGCTGCGCCTCGCCGAAAAAGACCTGACCTTCCTGGGCCTGGAAACCGGTGCCAGCCGGTTGGGACGCGGCGCGATTTGCGGCGTCTCCGCGCTCGACCGCCAGCACCGTTTCCGCATCCACGCCGGGCCGCTGAAACTTGCCGAATACATGGCCTTTCTGCCCGGAAACAAATTCTTCCGGCCATTGCGCGACTGGGTGCGCAACTATGTCAGCCAGGAGTTTTCATGGGATATCCGGCTCATCCTGCGGCATGACGAAATCCCCGCGACGCGGCTGGGCGCGGGGGCGTGCATGCTCGGATGGACAACATGGCTCGGACGGACAAATGCCGGTGAAGATCGCGGCGATCTCGTCCTGAAAGGGGAACGCGCGGGCGTGCATCCTCCGGACATACCTGACGGCGGGCGTGGTTTTTCTTGATTTCACGTCTGGATTGCCACGTCATCGCGCGCCTCGCAATGACGAGGGAGGGGGAGGATTGTGACGAGGCGGGGCGGGAGGGTTGTCTGTTCTCCAAACCGGCGAAGCCGCAAACCGACTGTCCTCCATCCTCCATCCTCCGTCCCCTGGACCACGGTATAATATCGGCATTTCCACTCTGCCCGCGAGCCTCGCCATGCCCCGCAAGAAACTGCCTATCGGCATCCAGACCTTCGCCAAAATCCGGGAGGCGGATTACTACTATGTCGATAAAACCCCCTTTGCCCTGGAATTGATCGAAGAAGGCACCGCCTACTTCC